>JAIOPL010000002.1 GCA_021413925.1 Verrucomicrobiota bacterium | reverse complement strand
CCGACGCTGCTCGGTCATCTCGAGACCGTGCACATTGCCAGCGACTGGAACCTCTCGAACTTTCGTTTCCCCGTGCAGTGGGTAAACCGCCCGAATAATCCCACAGATCAGACCCTGCATGATTTCCGCGGCCTGAGTGGTCAGATCGCAGGAGGGATCGTTCGGGTCGGCCAGAAGGTAATGATTCTACCAAGCGGCTTCAGCTCCACCATCAAGCAGATCTGGACCCTTGATGGCCTGCAAGAGGAGGCCTTCAGCCCGCAGTCCGTGACGCTCGTTCTCGAGCATGACCTCGATATCAGCCGCGGCGATGTGATCGTCGACGCCGAGGACCTACCTGGATCTTCCTCGGACCTTCATGCGAAGATCTGCTGGATGAATCCGCGCCCACTTACGCCCGGCAAGCAGTATCTGATCAAGCACACAAACCAGACGGTAAAGGTTGCAGTGACGGCTATTGAGCACCGGATCAATATCTCCACTCTTGAGAAGGAAGATGGCATCACAGAACTCGCCATGAACGACCTCGGCGAGATCCGACTGAAAACCGCCAAACCGCTGATCTACGACGGCTACGCGATGAACCGGCTTACTGGGTCCTTCATCCTCATCGAACCCGGAACCAACGCCACGGTAGCCGCAGGAATGCTGCTGCCTCCCACCGAGGTTGCCCGTCCGGAATACCGCGACTTCGCGATCTAGTTTGTTTCGATCAAGCCAGTTGAAAGTTTTTCCATAAATTCACTGAAGACCATAGTGCTTGTTATAAAACCCTATTTCGCTATTTCGAATGGCCGACCACCTCGAAACCAATGATACCTAAACAATCAACAAGAACCCTTGGTCGCCTTCATCCACAGGCAGCCATTTTTTTGGTGATTATGACGACTTTTTCGATCGCTTTTTCCTCCGATGGAGAAACATCCAAAAACTTCCTGACCGACTGGTACAGCCAGAAAGACGGAGCGACCTGGAAATGGTTCGGTCTGGAGACTCCCATGAAAACCTACGGCTTCAGCATCAAGGGGGACATGAAAGAGGCTTATTTCGGCCAAGTCTCGGGCGGTCTTCCCAACCAACCACAAAGCAATTGGTGCTTTGACATGAAGCTCAAGGGAACCCTTGACCTGGATAAACTTTTCCCAGCTTTAAACGGCTGGAGCATCTCCTCCTACTGGCGTTACCGAGCCGGCGGCAATCCCCGCTGGGCCGCTGGTACACCGAACTTCATCGCTCCGAGCAATATGCCCAATGGTGCGGACCTGTGGAATCTAGCTCAAATGATTCAGTACGACTCCAAGAACAAGGGCCTGATGTTCAACATTGGATGGGAGAACCCTTACGAGCAGTTCCTGCAACAACCACTCTCCAAAATCTTCGAGAATCAAGCCATCAGCACCAGCAAGGGCATCGGGGCAAATGCAGGCCCTGGCATTGTTGTGACAAATCCCTCACGAACCTCCTCTTATGCCTACAAAACGAGTCCGGTCCCATGGGGTAATACCTTCGGCGCTTGGGGTGCAACCCTGAGGGTGAAGCCACGTCGTGACACCTCCATTCAAACCGGCCTCTATTGGGCGAACTCCAACATGGGTGGCCCCAACCCGACCCAGTTCTCCGCAACAAGCGTCTATCCCTACACCTCCGTACCCAACAGCTACAAAGGACAGTTCCGATCCTCCGGCCAAGTTGTCCCTGTGGTCAATGGAAACGGCCAGCAAACATCAAGGACTCAAAACTTGGGATGGGTTTCTGGAACCGCTAACAACCATGGCTTCGGTGGCATGGCAGGATCCCCTCAGTTCAACCCGAAGACCCAGAACATTGGGGTTACCGGAGCAGATGTGGGCAACGGCGGTCAGTACTCCCAGAACGGACTCTTCAACGTGAACGAAATTGCTTGGGAGCCGAAGTTGGGAAAAGACCGACTAGAGGGTAAGTATGTGATCGGCAGCTACGTCTGGGGTAATAACAATTCCCAATTCACTCCGGTGGCATTTACTACCGATGCATACGGCGCCAGACGACCAGTCCCTACACAAGTCAGCCCTGTGATTTGGGGCCTCTATCTCCAAGCCGATCAGCAACTCTATGCGGAAAAGGGTAATAATTACCAAGAGGACCAAGTCTCCATGCATGGCAAGATTTCCAAGCAGGGCCTCTACACATTCAGCGAGTTCACCTATACCCCGCCAAATGGTTGCCAAGTGCCTTACTACTTCCAAGTGGGACTGGTTTACAAAGGTCTTATACCCACTAGGGACAACGACATGCTCGGCATTTGCTTGGGAAGCGCCATCTACAGCCCCCAATACAATCAGTACATCAAGTCACAGAACGAAGCCTTGGTGAATAACTACGGCAGCGCGAGAAATGCCATCGTACCCGACGGACCTCTCATGGCGTCTCCCAGACAGTTGGGAACTGGAAATTCAACCACCCAGTCATCCTACTACGCCTACCAGCCCTACTTCACCTCCACCCAGATCATCGAGGCCTGCTACGACATCCAACTGACCAAGTGGGCGAATCTCAAACCCTTCGTGGAGTACATCATTAACCCTGCTGGAAATTCTAGTGTAGCCAACTCCGTTGTGATGGGCGTCAGCAGCAAGTGGTTCTTTTAAACCCGAACTCCCACGATGAAAGGGATGAAACCTGCTATGAGAGGAGCAGGTTAGAGTGCCGACGGTAGCCCGAGTGTAGCGAGTGGCGAGTCTCATGGGAATGAGCGAGTCAATTGGCATTAGATGGCGCCCGATAGGAGTTGTTGAGATTCCAAGGGTCGATCAGTTGATCCGGTTGGGAATCCCGACGGCGCTCTCCTGCAGGGCTGTGCTGAAGCGCAGGCTACTCGAAGCATCCAGTCACTCGGCGTTGCAATCGCAAGGCAAAACAACACCCCTCACAAAAATCAACGCCCTTCGCTGCAGCCTTAACTCAGGCTTACTTGCGTTAGAAAGGAAGTATTCCGTGATTCTCAGGGAGCGTGAAATTGGATGGAGAGCAAAAAGCGCGAGTGTGGCTGACGTGCCCCGCAGAGCACTTCGGAGGGGTGATCATTCATCTGCTTTGATGACTCTGGGAGAGTAAATGATCAATGGAGAACTTGCCTGCCCCGGCTATCAGGAGAAAAAGCAGGCCTAGAATCATGCAGAGATCGGTGCGCGCCTCGTGGGTGAGGCTCAAAAAGCCATAACGTGGGAGCGGTTGCAGAAGGAAGCCAAGGAACCCGTGTCCGACAAGGATCGGACCCTTGGTGGAAACTATCGCAACGAACATGGTCGCCAACATTGGAACTGTCGCAAAACGGGTGAGGAGCCCCAGAAGAATAAGAATCCCGCAAAGGCACTCCATGCATCCCACAAAAGGCCCCAGGACTTCATGAGCGGGAATGCCGATTTTCAAAAACCTTCCGGCACCAAGCTGATCCGGATAAAGAAACTTTTGGATGCCTTCGGAAAGGAAGATCCCACCTACCATTAGACGGATGAGGATTGTTGCTTGGGGAGCAGTCGAGGCAATCAAGTGTTTCATGGATCGAGTCTCATCAGACCCTCATGACAAGGGAAGTGTTTCTTTTTGCTTTGACGATCTTTTTGGTCGTGATAGAAAGGGATATGCATCCATCAAATCCCGAACGCCCGAACCACATGGGAAGAGCCCTGCTTTCAGCTCTCAGCCTGAGCATCCTCGCCGCTTCCGTTGAATCCGCAACGACTCTGAATTATCGTGCGAATCAGAAAAGTGGGAACTTTCTCTGTCGTCTCCTCAACACCTTTACCTCAATCGCTTGAGCAAGAATCATCCAAAGGAAAAGATTCCTCCGAATTGACCAAGAAACAAATCTCCAACTGAAAACTCATGATCCTTTTTTTGGAACTTTTGACGATTAACTTGGTCGTTTTATATTCAATCCGCCACAAGCTCTAATCCTCTCGAAACCACTCTAACCTAATCATGATGGCATGATGAATGAAGCATAACGGACATCCTTTCAATCATCTGAGAAACCAACTATACCGATACAACCACTTCACAAAACAACAACATGAGCAATAAGAACACCCTGAGCCTTGGACCCATCGCGGCGCGTCAACTCTCCACCGCCACCGTCACCATCCCCCAGTGGGATTACATCACGCCACGCTGGCTCCTAAGCCTACTCCCCTATGTCAACGTTGACGGCGGAGCCTACCGCATCAACCGCGTCATCGACAAGAAGGGCAAAGGCGGAGGCCTTCTTCCAGAACTTGCCGTTGTCGGGGGCGGCGAGAACGAACTTCCTACAACCTATGTCGACTATGCGGAGGATCCCCAGGAGATCGAGCTGAGTGCCATCACTACGGTGCTCCACACCCACACCCGCATCACCGATCTCTACAGCAATAAGATCGACCAGCTCCGCGAGCAGGTCCGACTCACCGTCGAGGCCGTCAAGGAGCGCGAGGAGAGCGAGATCATCAACAACGCCGACTTCGGACTCCTCAATAAGGTCCCCCCTGCCTATCGGATCAAGACCCGCAAGGGACCTCCGACCCCGGATGATCTCGACGAACTCCTCAACCTGATCTGGAAGAAACCCGCTTTCTTCCTCGCTCATCCCAAGGCGATCGCCGCATTCGGCCGTGAGGCCACCCGTCGTGGTGTTCCTCCCGTGGTTGTCCACCTCTTCGGTTCCCCGTTCATCACCTGGCGCGGCGTACCTCTTATTCCTTCGAATAAGCTGCCGATCGCCAAGGACGGCACCACCCGCATCCTCCTCATCCGCGTTGGCGAGGACAAGCGCGGTGTCGTCGGCCTCCAGAAGGTGGGCGTGCCCGGCGAAGTCGAGCCAGGTCTCTCCGTCCGCTACAGCGGCACGAGTGACAACTCCATCGCGTCACACCTAGTGACCCGCTACTTCTCACTCGCCATCTTGGCGGAGGATGCGGTTGCTAGTCTCGATGGAGTCGTGCTGAGCCACTACCACGAGTATGTCTGAGCCGATTCCCGTCATCCCGGGGGGCTTCGCGCCCCCCGGGATCGGGGAGACCGCACACAGCGATCTCGTTGCAGGACTCTTCCGGGAACAGCTTTCCCGAAAGCTCCCGTCATCCGCTCCCGATCCTGGCTTTTCGATTCCGAATGCCGATGTCGTCGAGCATTTCGAACCTTCTACCTTTGCCTCAACGCCCTATTTGGACTCCTATGCAGGCGCACCGGACTACTCTGCCTATCCGGAGACTTATCCTACTTCCTATTCGGACGCTTCAGACTCACCAATCTCCTTCACAAACTTCGAGGAAATGGATCCTTTGCCCACTCCAGCAGTTTCCGAATCCGCGCCTGTATCCACGTCCCCCATTAGTGAACTGAGCTTGGAAAACCATGAGTTCCAACCCTATTCCCCTTCCCATTCCCAGGATGGAGCGTTGAATCCTCCTCCGATTCATTCCCTTTCACCCGGTAGCGTCTCGACCGAGTCACTTGCAACAACCGAGCCCTCTCGCCCGGATCTCCCGTTTGGTGAACCTCTCGGCCCTCGTCCCAATCTTCTACTGGATCCCTCTCTTCAAGGAGCAAAGCCTTCACCTGATGGGACTCAGGCGATCCCTCTCACCGGATACTCGGAGACTCCGAGCTATTACTTCCTCGACGAGCCGGCACCACAGAGCATTAGCAATCCCAAGACAGGAACATCTGACTCAGCCCTACTTCCATCCACTTCATTCAATGTGGAGGCAGTGCGCCGCGACTTTCCAATCCTCTCGGAAAAGAACAGCGGTAAGCCCCTGATCTTCCTCGATAACGCCGCGACAACCCAGAAGCCGCAATCGGTGATCGACGCCACCTCATACTTCTACGAACACGACAACAGCAATATCCATCGCGCCGCCTACGAACTCTCGGTGCGAGCCACGGAGGCCTTTGAGGGAGCTCGCGATAAGGTCGCCGATTTCCTTGGCGCACGCTCCTCCAAGGAGATTGTCTTTACCCGTGGAACGACCGAGGCGATCAATCTTGTGGCGAATACCTTCGGGCGCCGTTTCATCGGTCAGGGTGACGAGATCATCCTCAGCCAGCTCGAGCACCACGCCAACATCGTTCCATGGCAGATGCTCGCCAAACAAGTCGGTGCCGTCATCAAGGTTATCCCTATCAACGACCGTGGTGAACTGATCCTCGAAGAATACATCCGCCTGCTCGGACCACGTACCAAGCTGGTTTCCGTGGCGCATGTAGCCAACTCTCTCGGAACCATCAATCCGATTGAGGAAATCATCCAGATAGCCCACGCGCATGGCGTCCATGTTCTCGTCGACGGGGCCCAATCGACCCCTCACATCCCGATCAACGTGCAGGCCCTCGACGCGGACTTCCTCGTCTTCTCCGGCCACAAGGTTTTCGGACCTACCGGTATCGGAGCCCTCTACGGCAAATCCCACCTCCTCGAGATGCTGCCTCCGTGGCAAGGTGGTGGACACATGATCCGGGACGTCACCTTTGAGCGGACGATCTTCCAGGATGCCCCGGAGAAATTCGAAGCGGGTACCCCGAACATCGCCGGAGCAGTAGGCCTCGGCGCAGCAATCGATTACATTCACAAGGTTGGCATCCACAATATCGCTGCCTACGAGCACTCACTCCTCGAGTATGCGACACCAAGGCTTGCTGCCGTACGGGGTCTTCGTCCCATTGGAACTGCCGCTAGAAAGGCGAGCGTGCTCTCCTTTGTGATCCTCGGTATCCCTAACGACACGATTGCCTCACACCTTGACAAACAGGGGATCGCAGTCCGCTCTGGTCACCACTGCGCGATGCCGGCCATCCGTCACTTCGGACTGGAGAGTTCCGTACGACCTTCCCTGGCGTTTTACAACACTACGGATGAAATTGATGCGCTGGTGGCGGCACTTCACGAAATCACCAGCACACACCGCCCCTGAACGCCTCTTTAATGAGTAACACTATTCCCATCGTTTCGCCCCACAAGGCACGCGAGATCGCCACAGGAAACAACTCTTCGATACTGCTCGATGTTCGCACCCCCTCGGAGTTCTCCGCCCGGAGAGCGCTCGGGGCTAGCAACATTCCGCTGGATACACTCGATGCCTTCACCGAATCTCTTCCGAAGAATGCTCCGATTCTCCTCCTCTGCGAGAAGGGAGGTCGTGCAGCAATTGCCGCGACCAAGTTGCAGGGACATGGCTTTGCGGATGTTCATGTGATCGAGGGAGGAACTGAGGCATGGGCTTCCTCTGGGCTCCCCATTGAGGGAACAGGCCGCAAAACCATCAGTATCGAGCGACAGGTCCGGATTGGTGCAGGCAGCTTCGTTCTTCTAGGTGTGATTCTTGGATTTCTGCTGAATCACGCATTCTTCGGCCTTTCAGCATTCGTAGGTGGTGGACTTATCTTTGCAGGCATCACGGACTGGTGCGGCATGGGGCTTCTTCTGGCACGCGCACCTTGGAACCGATAAGAGAGAGCCGAAACGCCTCTTAAAGAATTGCTAGGGATAGTTGATTTGGGCGCTCTTCTAACCCAATCCCAGAATAAAGCGCTCCACGGCGACGGCAAAGCCCTCCTGCTCGTTGGAGAGAGTGACATCGCGTGCCGCCTTTTGCACATCGGGCTTCGCGTTGCCCATAGCAATACCCACGCCGGAGCGCTCGAACATCAGGACATCGGTCGGCATGTCACCGATCGTAGCGATGGCGGAGGAGGGGATGTTGTACTTGGCGGAGAGATACTCGACGGTCGAGCCCTTGTTAGCCTCGGGATGCGTGATATCGAGGTAGTAGGGCTGCGAGGGTTCTGCGGAAACATGTGACCCGAATTCCTTATGGGCAGCTTCTGTGGCAGCCTGAATCGAGCTTAGGTCGTCACTCACGCCGACGATTTTCGCCACGTTCTCGGTGATCGATTCGATATCATCCACCACCAGTGGCTCGAACTTCACCGTCCAAGCCTCACGGTCCACATGAGGCGCCTTACGATTACCCACATACCACTTGGCTCCCTGATAAACCCAGACATCAAGCGACATCGACTTGAGGAGCTTGAACATCGGTTTCACGAGATCTTGCTGGATGACCTTCTGATCGATGACATTCATCTCCCTATCGACAACAATCCCGCCGTTGAAACCCGAGATCGGTGTCGTGAGCTTCAGGGGATCAATGAGCATCGACATCCCGCGAGGGGGACGACCGCTTGTGACGGCAAAGAGAATGCCGGCATCATGGAGTTTGTGAACTGCTGCTATGGCTCGCTCCGTGAGAACTTTTTCCTGAGTAACTAGAGTGCCGTCCACATCGGCGATCATCATCCGTATATTTTTGGAAGTTGTCATAAGATTTTGAAGGGATGATTTTGAAGGGTTGAAAGGAAGAGGCCGCAATGGCGTTTCGGAATGATCCCTCATAGCCACAGCCAGAAGCCGTGTCAAACGTCCGCCATGCCTTGCTTGAATACGCTGACTGGTGCACAAGGGGGCTTTTGCTGGCACGGGCAACCCGAAACCGATAAGGTGAGAAGGATGAACTCCCGGAAGCACCTGCTCCAGCCGATCCTCGATTCCTACCGGGAGAGTGGAGGTATCAACCATGTCGACCGGTCGAATCTTCCTTCGAAAAACGCTGTTGCCACGCTCAGCGAGGACCTTCTGCACCTACTCTTTCCTGGCTTTTTCTCCGATGAGGCCGTCTCCTCTGAGAAGTTGCCCGGTGCGGCGCAGGAGATCATCGACAAGATCGCAGACCAACTGGATTCGGCGATCACCGTCAGCCTACGCGAGGCCAATACCTCCGACGATGAACTCAGGAAAAAAGCGAGTGACATCACAGGGCGCTTCTTCGTAGGCATTCCCGGTGTTCGTGCCCTACTCAAAACAGACGTCGAGGCCGCCTACGCAGGTGACCCAGCGGCACGCAGTCTCGAAGAGATCGTTCTGGCTTATCCAGGTCTGGAAGCGGTCGCCATCCAGCGTGTGGCCAATCTCCTCTACAGGGAGAATGTCCCGCTTCTCCCCCGAATGATGACCGAATGGGCTCACAGCCGTACCGGTATCGATATCCACCCCGGTGCCGCTATTGGCTCTCACTTCTTCATTGACCATGGCACCGGAGTCGTTATCGGGGAGACCTGCGTGATCGGAAATCGGGTGAAACTCTATCATGGAGTGACGCTTGGTGCACGCAGCTTCCAAAAGGACGAAGGGGGAGCCATTGTTAAGGGACTAAAGCGTCATCCCCATGTCGAGGATGACGTCACAATCTATCCCAATGGCATTATCCTGGGAGGAGACACGACGATCGGGGCACGTAGCACGATCGGAGCCAATGTGTTTCTGATGAAGAGCGTTGCCCCCGACACTCTGCTGGTCCGTGGAGAACAGATCCAGAGCCGCCTCGACAAGCGTAACGGGCAAAAGAAAGAGACCGTCACGGTGCAGCTCCACGAGGACGAAATCGACTTCATGATCTGAGGGGTGTGAAGCTGAAGCGTTGGGCCGTTAAAAAAGTTAAAAAGGGAGATACGATCGATCCTTTAACCCTTCAACCCATCTTGCGTCTTTCCCCGACGCTTACGGTCGCGTATATTACTATCCATGCAGCTCTCGATGCGTACAGATTATGCCCTCAGGGCACTTTTCACCTTGGTGGAGCATCGGGGTAGCCCGCCGATCCCGATCCTTGAATTGGCACGGCGCAATGATGTCCCAAAGCGCTTCCTCGAGCACATCATGCTCGATCTTAAGGAAAAGGGATGGGTAGTCAGCACGGCCGGGAAGCGTGGCGGCTACCAGTTGGCCAGAGCTCCCGAAAAGATCACCATGGGAGAGGTCGTTCGCCACTTCGACGGCTATCTCGCTCCGATCGCTTGCGTTTCGGTTACCGACTACAAACGCTGCACTCAGGAATCGACCTGCCGGTTTCGTAGAGTCATGCTGACCGCCAGGAATCTCGTGGCCAATCTCATGGATCAGACCACCCTTGCTGATGTCATGAAATCCCCCCCAGTCGGACGCGAAGAGCTCAAGCGGGTTCAGGGACTCGACGGAGAAGGGATCTAGTTGAGATCTTAATTTCAGCAGTTTCTCATCGGAGCTTGCACCGCAGTTTTTGAATGACCTGTGCGGGATTAGTACTCCCAGAATAAAACGACTTTTATAGTCGCCGTTATCTTGACGGGTGATTCATGACTGATAAGGTCGTATATAGGCAACCTTGCAAACCCACGACCGATGAAGCAAATAATCCCAACGACGATTCTCATAGGCCTTTCTGCCATGAACGGATGCAGTGTCTCGGCTCCCAAGCATCGCGCCTATAACAAGTCAGCAGCCATCAAAATTCCTTTAACAGCAGTCCCCGAGGCCGTTCTCGCCTCAGTTGATGCACACGTCCCAGGAATATACCTCAATGAAGCACATCTCACTCATCAGGGGAAAAAAGAGATCTACGAACTAGAAGGCCTCTCCCAAAGCGCCACGTATGAAATCTCTGCAACCTCAAATGGTCACATTCTTGACGTCGACCGCGATGCCTCACTCTCCGACTAACGCAATCATTCACAACATAAACACCACGATCATGAACAAGAAAAAGAACCTCACCCTCATTGCTGCACTGCTGGGGACTCTGGCTTTACATAGTCTCCATGCCAGCGTGGAACTCCTGAATGTGAGTTATGACCCGACTCGCGAGCTCTACACAGAGTTCAACAAGGCATTTGCCTCTCATTGGAAAAAACAGACTGGCGAGGATGTGACAATCGCCACCTCACACGGTGGGTCTGGCTCCCAGTCACGACTCATCCAGGACGGAGGTGATGCCGACGTCGCCACCTTGGCTCTCGCCTATGATATCGACGCTATCCGAGAGAAGGGGAGCACCGGCGCATTTGACAAACCACTCCTTGCAAAGGACTGGCAGTCCCGACTTCCGCACAACAGCTCTCCCTACACCTCCACGATCGTTCTCATCGTCCGCAAGGGAAACCCAAAGAACATCAAGGACTGGGATGACCTGATCCGTGATGACGTCTCCATCGTCACCCCCAATCCGAAAACCGGTGGCGGCGCCCGCTGGAACTTCCTCGCGGCATGGTCCTATGCCTTGAAGAAGTTCGGTGGCGACGAGACAAAGACCCGAGAGTTCGTCAGCAAGATCTACAAGAATGCCCTCAAGAACGGCTTACCCGCAGCAGCACGCGCAGGAACCATCGCCTTCACTGAGCGGAAGCAGGGTGACGTTTCCATCAATTGGGAGAACGAGGCGCTTCTCATCAAAAAGAAGAATCCCGACTACGAGATCATTACCCCATCCATTAGCATCTTAGCGGAGCCCCCTGTCGCCGTGATCGATGCCAATGTAGATGCCAAAAATACACGCAAGCAGGCTACCGCCTATCTTGAGTACCTCTATACTCCTGAGGGCCAGGACATCATTGGCAGAAACTTCTACCGCCCCATCGACCCAGCAGCCAAGGCCAAGTACGCAGGACAGTTCAAGAACCTGACACTCACCAGCATTGCTGACTTTGGTGGTTGGTCAAAAGCTCAGAAGACCTTCTTCTCCGACAGGGGAACCTTCGACCAGATCATCAAAGGAGCCCGCAAGTAAGGATTCCCAAGGGACCCAGGGGCCTTTGGGACTTTGGGCGGATGCTTATGATCCTCACGGATCCATCAATTCCTGAGTATAGCTCTGATATTCCGCATCTAGGCGATCGGACCCGCTCGATTTTACACTACGGTGATCAACTTGCAGGAAGGAGCCCACACCTTGAAGCACTTCATCTCCAGGAAGCACCGGGCGGACGCACACTCCCCCGATACCGGTGCTCGGATCCTTCCGGCAAGCCGGTCTACCGGATCGGCATCTTTGCCGGCATTCATGGAGATGAGCCCTCCGGCGTGGTGGCTGCACTCCAGATCCTCCATCACCTAAGCCAAGAGGCCGATCTGGGACGCTTCCACGAGATCTACGTCTACCCTGTTTGCAACCCTTGGGGATTCAATGCGAACCGCCGTGAGGGCGAATCCGGCAAGGATTTGAACCGCTGTTTCTGGGGCGAGGCAGAACACGAGGAAGAAGCGGAAGTGCGTCTGTTAGAGCAGGAGCTCAGAGCCAAAGCCTTCGATGCGATCATTGCTCTCCACACCGACGACACCAGCGAAGGGATCTATGGCTACGTAAACGGGAGCACCCTCACCCGCCATCTTCTGGAGCCGGCGCTCCAGGCTGCATCCTCCATCCTTCCGAGGGATATCCGCCCCGAAATTGACACACATCAGGCGGATTACTCAATCATCACAGGGGGATACAAAGGAATCTTATCTGCTCCTCCTGACCAGCACCCCAAACCGGTCGAAATCATCTTTGAGACCCCCCATCATGCACCTTTCGGACTTCAAGTAGATGCCCACTTGGCAGCCCTGAAGGAAATCCTGCACCTTTTTCCTCAAATCAGCTCGCAGGGAATGGATATTTAAGGAAGGATCGTTCGCTAAAGACGATCTGTTGTTACGTTATTCGATTTTATTTTACCATGGCCAAGAAGAAACATGTCCTGCCCGGCTTCCGGACAAGCGTGGGGTGGACCGTCACCTGGGTCTCACTCCTGGTCCTCCTTCCACTGGCGGCTTTAGTTGGCAAGACGGCTTCTGGGGGGTGGGAGCATTTTTGGGAAACAGTCACCGATCCCGAAGTCGTCGCCACGTATCGGGTCAGCTTCGGGATCTCCTTCATCGCGGCCCTCATCAATGGCGTCTTTGGATTCCTGGCAGCTTGGATCTTCGCACGATACGACTTTCCAGGTCGTCGTCTGCTGGAAGCGGCAACCGATCTCCCCTTCGCTCTGCCCACAGCCGTGGCGGGTATCGCGCTGACCGCCCTCTATTCGCCAAGCGAGTGGCTCGGGCAATATCTGGAGCCACTGGGCATCAAGATTGCCTTTGCTCCTGCAGGCGTCCTGATCGCCATGATTTTCATCGGATTTCCCTTTGTCGTTCGCGCCGTCCAACCCGTTATCGAGGATCTCTCCGCTGATGTCGAAGAGGCTGCAGCCTGCTTGGGTGCCAACCGCTGGCAGACGATCCGCTACGTCATTCTCCCTCCCCTACTCCCGGCGCTCTTTACCGGGATCATCATGTCGTACGGCCGTGCTGTCGGAGAATACGGATCCATCGTCTTTATCTCAGGGAATATCCCCTTTCAGACGGAAATCACCCCACTGATGATCTTTCAGAAACTCGAGCAGTATGACTACACGGGAGCGGCGGCACTTGGCTTCACCATGCTTCTTGCCTCTCTCGTCATCGTCCTAATCGGAAACAGACTACAGACCTGGGGCAACCGCTTCCGCAAACTCGCCTAAGCACAACTCGTCCAGCGCCATGGCTAGCTTCATCGATTTTCGCAATCCTCCCGGTAGCGACCGCAGGGCAGACAACGCTGTCCGTGCTACGGCAGAACCTCTCTGGGTTCGTCGGGTCGTCATTGGGATCGTGGCGCTCTTTTTCTTTTTCTTTTTGTTTCTTCCGCTGCTCGTCGTCTTTCAGGGAGCCTTGGCAAAAGGGATTGATGTCTTGAAGGAGGCTTTCACCGATCACGACATCCTCCACTCAATCTGGATGACCCTCATCGTGGCGCTCATCACTGTTCCGGCAAATACCGCCTTCGGGATCGCAGCCGCCTGGGCCATCACTCGCTACCGCTTCACAGGGCGTCAAGTCCTGCTTGCCCTCATTGATCTCCCCCTCTGGGTGTCACCGGTGATCGGCGGTCTCATCTACGTTCTTCTCTACGGACGGCGCGGGTACTTCGGACCGTGGCTGCAGGCGCATGACATCAAGATCATCTTCGCGCTGCCGGGCATGGTGCTCGCAACCACCTTTGTGACCTTCCCCTTCGTGGCACGCAGCCTCATTCCACTTATGCAGGCTCAGGGAGTCGAAGAGGAAGAGGCGGCCCTCACACTCGGGGCAAGCGGCCTCCAGATCCTGCGCAGGATCACCCTTCCCAAGATACGCTGGGGGCTTTTCTACGGGGTCATCCTCTGTAATGCCCGTGCCATGGGGGAATTCGGCGCCGTGAGCGTTGTCTCCGCCAAGATCAGCGGCAAGACTAACACTATGCCTCTGGAGATCGAACGCCTCTACAACGACTACCTCTTCCCTCAAGCCTTTGCAGTGGCTTCCGCACTCTCGCTTCTAGCCCTTCTCACCCTGAGCCTCAAGACACTCGCCGAATGGAAGAACAGGCGCCAGTTTGAGGCTGGCCAGCGCTCATTGCTCGAAACCACGATTGAAACCCTCCATCCATAACCGGACACCGAGGTCTTCTTCCCCATCACCTATCACCTAGTCCCCATTACCTAACTTTCCGATGAGCATCGAAATCACCTCACTCACCAAGAGCTTCGGAGCCTTTCCCGCAGTTAATGACGTCAGTCTGAAGATAGAGACCGGCGAAATGGTCGCTTTCCTCGGTCCCAGCGGCTCGGGGAAGACAACCCTACTCCGACTCATTGCAGGACTCGAGTTTGCGGAGAAGGGGGAGATCTTCTTCGAGGGGGAGAACGTGACCATGAAGAGCGCCAACGAAAGGAAGGCCGGATTTGTCTTCCAGAGCTACGCCCTCTTCAACCACATGACCATTTTCGAGAATATCGCTTTCGGACTGCGCGTTGCTCCGCGGGCCAAACGCCTTACTAAAGAAAAGATCCGCGAACGCGTCCTCTCCCTGCTGGAGACGATCCAGCTCTCGGGTCTGGAGAACCGCTTTCCTGTGCAACTCTCGGGAGGACAACGCCAGCGCATAGCCTTCGCGCGGGCCCTGGCTGTGGAGCCCAAGGTTCTCTTACTGGATGAACCTTTCGGGGCGCTTGATGCCAAGGTCCGTCGGGAACTCCGCACCTGGCTTGGCGAGTTCCACGAACGAACCCGGCTAACCAGCCTCTTTGTAACCCACGATCAGGAAGAAGCCTTCGAAGTGGCTGACCGCGTCGTGATCTTTGACAAGGGCAGCATCCAAAAAATAGGCACGCCAGAGGAAATCCGTTCAGGCGTATCCAACGCTTTCGTCCGCGATTTCCTCGCTCTCGATATCTGATCAGGGGAGCCTATTGACTTTGGGATTTGGGCTTTGGGGAGGGGCGGGCGCAGGGAGATATCATTCCCAATCACCCATTTCCGATATCCTATACCCCTCAATGCCCGCCCTGCTTCACCGAGACATCCTCACCGGTGCTACCGCTCAGACGTGACCAGTTGAAGCCGTAGAGAGCGATCACCACGAAGCAAAAGAGAGGCACGATGAAGCCCGGGGACATCAGCTTGTCGGATCCACCGTCCTGCATGACGCGACCATACCAGCCGGTCACCTTACCGTATTCATCGCTGAACCAGCCCATGAGTTTGGGCATGATCGCTCCGCCCATGATCGCCATGACGATGAACGAGGAGGCGATCTTGGCACGCCTGCCAAGACCCCAGATGCCGAGTGCAAAAATCGTGGGAAACATGATCGACATGAAAAAGAAGCTCAGGAAGAGGGCCGCGACAGAGATCCACGAGAGCTTCAGGAAGATCAGAACCATCATGGCAATGTTTACCAGCGCAAAGATACCAAGCAGCTGGTGAGCTTTCACGGAGCGCATCAGCATAGCACCCACGAGACGACCCGACAGGAAGAGAATAAAGGCAGCACTAAGAAGCTTTGTGGCTCCCTTCTCCGTGAGGAAGGAAAGTCCCGAGGCCTGGGTAGTCGAACCGTTCTCGCCTCCGATAAGCCAGCATCCCTTCAGAAAATCGGGAAGCGAAGGCGTGTCGGAAACAATGTAGTTGATGAAGAAGCTGAAAATGCCTGCCTGCGCCGCGACATAGAAAAACTGTGCCGCGACCGCGCCGGGAAAATGAAGATGAGACCAGATCGAACGCTGATGTCCGGCGGCATCATCCTCTTTGGCATAGGCATCCTCGGTATTGAGTTCGGGGAGCGGAGCCACCATAAAGACCGCCGCGATGATCAGGACAAAGATCGCAACGGCAAGATACGGGATATAAATTGTCTGACTAGCCGCCTCCACACCCTTGCTAGAATAGAAGAACATCCCACCGACAATCGGGCCGAAGATCCAGCCCACTCCATTGCATGACTGGGCCAGATTGATGCGTGTGGCAGCAAACTGTTTATCTCCCAGAACGGTCGTATACGGGTTGGCGATCGTCTCCAGAAAGGTAAGCCCCATGGCAATAAGGCAGACGCCAACAAGGAAGGCCCAGAACTGGGCAATATGAGTGGCCGGTATGAACCAGAATCCTCCGAGGGAAACCAACAGAAGTCCTGCGATGATCCCCTTGCGGTATCCGAACTTCTCGGTCAGCCAACCTGCGGGAAGCGCGATGAGGAAGTAGCCGAGATAATGGGCAAACTGAACCCATGCCGACTGGGAGCGGGAGAGGTGGAGCAAGTCCTGGAAGTGCTTGTCCATCACGTCGATCATCCCGTTGCAAAAGGCCCACAGAAAGAAGAGCGTCGAAACGAGGGCGAAGGTAACGGCGTAGCTTTTCCCTTCAGGGGAACGGAACATGTCGAGGAACTTGGTCATAGGGGATCGAGGGGATTTAATTTAGGTAATGGGGTATCGGGGTAAAGGGTCACTTAAAATCGTGAGACGAACCCGAAGCAAGCGATACTTATCGCCTCCTTCCCTATCTCCTATTTTCAAGCCAGAATCGAGAGACTGTCGGCGTGCTGGCGGTCCCAGCGGTGTGTCAGGCCTGCCCAGAACTTGGAGGATTCGTCGCGTGTCCGCCGCTCATAGTGCTCGCGTGAGGCACGCAGATCTCCGAGCAGCTTTTCGGGATTCTTCTCCGCCACATGCAGTGCTTCCTTGGTCTTGGGCCCGACGATCCCATCAGCGGGCAGACCCAAGGCATCTTGCAGGATCTTCACCGCACCGGTCGGTCCCCGGTTGAAGGCGGCATCACGCAGTGCAAATTGCACAGCAGGCACCTCCGAGAGCATCGCCACGGGATCTGTGTAGCGACGGATATGATCGGCCGCCGCATCCTCCGCCTCCTCGTACTTTCCCGCAGCGATCAGCTTCTCGATCGAATCAAGTGCCTCCGGGTGATAGCGGTCATTGATTCCGGCGACCTCGCGCTCCCCTCCCCCGTCTCCAGAGGGAAGATGATAAACCTTCAGGTGCCCGGCGGCATCCCGACGGGCTTCATAATCAACGATACGCCGCGCCTGTTCATGGGGAGTCATAGAAATAGGGAATTGGGGATAGGGAAGGAGACGCAGGGCATGGGCCGTTGCGCCTGACTCTGCAGCATCTCCCGACATCATCCCGGATAAAAGAAAAACCCATCCCCCTTTTGAGGGAGATGGGTTTTCAGATTGTGAGCTTGTCAGTGTGTCAGCGTGTCAGCTTATTTAATCAGGCGCCTTCCTACTCCTGACACGACTAAGGAAAGTTTTACCTTGTAGACTAACAGCAGTTAGAGTCCCTAGAGTTGCGCGATACCTGCACTTTATATTCCCCCACTCCCATCACATTAGAAAAATGACAAACTCCGTCCCCACTCCTGCGAAACTCAGCCCAATCGTTTACTTCATCGGATTCACCGGCGCCCTTGCGGGACTTCTCTTCGGACTCGACATCGGGGTGATCTCCGGTGCCGAAGGCCTGATCCAGAAGAGCTTCTCCATCACGGACCAGGTGATCGAACTCGTGGTCAGTTCACTACTTTGGGGGGCCGTCTTCGGGACGCTGATCAGCGGGATTCTATCCAACAGCTTCGGCCGTCGCGGTGCCATCTTGATCAGCGCGGTGATCTTCATTCTAGGTTCGCTTGTCTGCGCATTTTCACCTGACGCGCACTTGCTCATCGTTGCCCGTTTTTTTCTAGGCATCGCCATCGGCGTCGCCTCGTTCACCGCCCCCCTCTATCTCTCTGAAATCTCCCCTCAGCGTGTCCGTGGATCGATGATCTCCATGTACCAACTGATGATCACCATCGGTATCGTCCTCGCCTTCCTTAGCAATACATGGCTGGCCAATTACGCCAACTTCGACTGGTTGCTCGGGGACCACTACAAATCCATGTTGGGAGCCGGTAACTGGAGGGTGATGCTCGGAATCGTCGCCTTTCCCGCCTTTCTGATGTTCTTAGGCGTCCTCTTCCTCCCAGAGAGCCCTCGTTGGCTTTTCCTCAAGGGCAAGAAGGCCCTTGCCGTCTCGGTCTTCGAGAGAATGCACCTCCCTACGGACGAGATCAGCAAGGAGGTCGTGGAGATCGAGGAGAGCCTTCGGGTCAGACAGAACGGATTCCAGATGTTCCTGGGTAATCCGAACTTCCGGAGGGCCATCGGCCTCGGAATTGGCCTTCAGATCATCCAGCAACTCACGGGGATCAACGTCATCATGTATTATGCTCCACGGATCTTTAAGATCGCTGGGTTCTCCAGCACGGAGCACCAGCTTTGGGGTACGGTCATCGTCGGGGTCACCAATGTGCTGGCGACATTCATCGCCATCGCCTTTGTCGACAGGATCGGACGCAAGCCGATCATGTACGCGGGCTTCGCAGTCATGGGTATCGCGATGATAGCCGTGGGCACCCTCTTCAACATGGATCTGGAAAAATCCCCGGCGCTTGGCATCTGGGCCATTGGAGCTCTTCTCATCTTCATCGTCGGATTTGCCATGAGTGCAGGCCCCATCATCTGGGTCATCTGCGCGGAGATTTTCCCGCTTTCGGGTCGGGATCTCGGTGTGACGTTCAGCACGGCTACGAACTGGATCGTGAATGCCATCGTGGGGGGTACCTTCTTGACCCTGCTCGATAAATTTGGAAACGGGAACACCTTCCTGCTCTACGGAGGGCTGAACGCTCTCTTCGTGATCTTCTTTCTCTGCTTTGTGCCGGAGACAAAGGGTATCTCGCTCGAGAAGATCGAGGCCAACCTCCTCTCGGGCAAGCGACTCAAGGATATCGGGCGGTAAATTAAACAAAGGCGGAGGGACGGTAGTTTTCCGTGCGGCACACCCTCCATTGCCAAGCTTTGCTAGAAGTACCAAAGTCATTGTGGAGGCGGCTTGAAATCCCGCGGTTCAACTTCGGGTCTTGTAGGAAATCACGAAATCATTCACGTTGGAGAGACGCTCGGATGGCGGAATTGGCAGACGCGCTAGATTTAGGATCTAGTACCGAAAGGTGTGTGGGTTCGACCCCCTCTCCGAGCACCATCTTCATCGAACTCTTCACTCGAGAATAATATCTTGGAATGATTCAGCGACCAACATAGTAGTCATTCAACACATCCAACCCCATGGGACATATGCACAACTCCATCATCGACACGATCGGCCACACTCCTCTTGTGCGCCTCAACCGCATCACCAAGGACCTCCCGGCCACGATCGCCGTGAAGTGTGAGTTCTTCAATCCTCTCGGTAGCGTTAAGGATCGTATCGGTGCGGCCATGATTGCCGATGCCGAAGCCAAGGGACTCCTCAAGGAAGGAACCACGATTGTCGAGCCGACCAGCGGCAACACCGGTATCGCACTCGCCTTTGTGGCAGCAGCCAAGGGCTACAAGCTGATCCTCACCATGCCCGAGACGATGAGCGTCGAACGTCGGACCCTGCTTGCAATGCTGGGAGCCCAGCTTGTTCTCACCCCGGGTTCCGAAGGGATGAAGGGCGCTATCGCCCGCGCGGAGCAGATCCTCTCAGAGACTCCGAACTCCTGGATGCCGCAGCAGTTCAACAACGCCGCTAACCCAGCCATTCACGCCAAGACAACCGCAGAGGAAATCTGGGAAGATACCGACGGCAAGGTGGATATCCTTGTTTCAGCCGTTGGCACTGGCGGCACCATCACCGGCGTCGCGGAGGCCTTGAAGGCCCGCAAGCCAAGCTTCCAGGCTGTCGCCGTCGAGCCCAAGGACTCTCCCGTCATCACTCAGACAAAGGCCGGCGAACCCGTGAAACCTGGTCCGCACAAGATCCAAGGGACCGGCGCCGGATTCGTACCGGGCAACCTCCATCTCGAGATCGTGGACGAGGTGCTCACTGTCACCAATGACGAGGCCTTCGCCATGGCCCGCCGACTCGCCAAGGAAGAGGGTATCCTCGCCGGCATCAGCTCGGGGGCGAATGTCCATGCCGCAATCGAGCTCGCCAAGCGTCCCGAGAATGCTGGCAAGCTGATCGTCACCATCGCCTGCTCGACAGGAGAGCGCTACCTCAGCACCGCACTCGCCGAGGAAGCCCGCGCCCAGGTCGGAGGCTAGGCCGAAATGATGCAGGGTGAATGCAGAAGTATGAAAATTTCTCCTGCATCATCCTTGAGAAATCACCTCGCTCTTTCTGCTCTTGCGGATGATTTGAGGTTTTCATTTCCCCACTTTCATAATTCATAATTCATCCTTTCTTCCATGTCCTCCATCTTTACACCACCCGAAGCCGATCAGGAAATCGCACCTCCTTCCGGAGTTGAATTACTCTGGCTGAAGCACCGCGGCACTCTACTCGGCGGGATCGGCGCTCTTGTAGTGATCTTGGTGATCACACTCGGCGTGATCGTCTCCAACAGGTCATCCGAAGAAGCCTCTGAGAACTTACTTTCTGGAGCTACCAACGACACGGCCCTCAATGAGGTGATTTCTAAATATCCCAAGACCCCCGCTTCGGCTGATGCCATGCTTCTACTTGCAGCCTCGCTTCGAGATGCTGGTAAGCTGGAGGAATCGGACGCCCTCTACTCCCGTTTTGCGGAGACCTATCCCAAGAATCCACTGGCCGTTTCATCCCTTATCGGTCGCGCATCCAATGCCCGCATTGCCGGAAAAACAGACGTTGCGCTGAACTCCTATCAGCAGGCTTCATCCGGATTCCCGCAGTCTTATGGAGCACCATTCGCCCTCTTTTCCCAGGCCCGTCTTCTGGCTCAGCAGGGCAAGATGGAGGAGGCTAAGCGCGCGATTCAGGCCCTTGCCAGCCAGTATCCCTACTCTGCCTCGGCACAGGCAGCAGGGGCCGGCCCCCGCCAACCACAGGCGAACTGATACACTACTGAATCTGATGCGGAGGCAACGCAGGCCGCTCGTGTGAGTGAACCGTTACGTCACCCTAAAAAACTTCTCATGAAAGGCCGCTCTCCCTATGGGAAGGCGGCCTTCTCTTTTGTCCCCCCTAATTGGACTTCAAAGCCCTCTCCAATTTTACGGCACCCGCCTCCCAGCGGGCAGTGCCGCCCTTCCGGGTCCCGCTTCGCGGGCTCTACCGCGCGGCTTCCCAGCCGCTTGGTTGATCGCACTTCTCTCCCGAGAAGCTGTGCTCCCGCTCCGCGGCTCTCTCTGAGAGTCTACCGCGCGGCTTCCCAGCCGCTTGGTTCTACGAGATTGCCTCAGGCCTGCAGGCTATCGGCAATCTCTTCCGCCGGATAGGTCCAGATTTCGCTTAGGGTCGGGTGGTAGTGGGGTACTAGGGCAAATTGGCCTGCCGTGGAATGGAAGGCCATGGCAACGACGATCTCATGGATAAGTTCCGAGGCCTCGGGCCCGACGACCGCGCCACCGAGGATCTTCCCATCCCTGGCATCAGCGATCAGTTTAACAAAACCGTCCGTCTCACCCTTCACGATCGATTTGCCATGATCGGCAAAGGGATAACTGGCTGTTACCACGGAGTGGCCCGACTCCATGGCTTCCTGCTCCGTCATCCCACATGAGGCCATCTGGGGCTCCGTGAAGGCGGCAAAGAGCTTCAGACGGTAATCCATCACCACGGGGGATCCTCCCTTCAGGAGCGCGGTAGCGTTCTTAGCGGCCGTCTCCCCCTGCGTGATGGCAATATGGACCACCTCATAAGGGCCGCAGCAGTCACCGGCGGCAAAGAGATGACGCGCCGTGGTGCGTTGCTCGAGGTCGGTGCAGATAGCAGGCCCCTCGAGCGCCACACCGGCCTTATCAAGACCAAGGCCGGCGAGATTTGGACGGCGGCCCAGAGCATTCAGCACAATGTCGGCTTTCACCTGCTGCTTCTTATCCCCATGTTCAAAATGAATGACGATATCATCACCCGATTGCTCGATCCCAAGCAGTCGGGTACCGCAGAGCACCTCCATCCCTCGCTTGCGAAACGCCTCAGCCAAGGCATCAGCCACATCCCGGTCGCCGCCGGTCAGGAGCTGCGTGTTGCGCTGCAAGATCGTCACCTTGGTGCCAAGCGACTCCAGGTAGTGAGCCATCTCGAGAGCCACCGGTCCGCCCCCGAGCACGACTGCCGAGGCAGGTATCTTTGTCATCTCCAGCAGATCATCACTGATAAGGCAGAGCTCAATTCCAGGGATCTGCGGTCGATTGATGACGGAGCCAGTGGCGATGCAGCCGCTTTTCAGATTGATAATCCTCTCCCCTCCCCCATGAAGGATAACGCGGAGTGAGTGAGGATTAAGAAATTCGGCACGGCCACGGATGAAATCAAACTTCCCCCCCTCCAGCTGCTCCTTCCTGTAATCGGCAAACTCGGTAATCAGACGCTGCTTACGAGCGATGATCTCCTCTGCGTCGAATCCGATCTTCTCGGCACTCAGGCCGAACTCCGCTGCATGACGCAGTTCACGGTAGCGGTTGCCTGACTCGATCAGGGTCTTGCTCGGCATGCACCCCCGGAGAATGCAAAGCCCTCCAACCTCCTCTCCCCCCTCGATCACCGCCGTGGAGAGCCCCAGAGACACCGCCGTCCTAGCGGCCGCATAACCTCCACTCCCACCGCCGATCACCACAAAATCATATTCCCTCATGCTTTCACTCTGAGGCTGAAATCTTGAATGTGGAACTCAGGAAATCAGGAACCCAAGATTCTTAAGCAATTCTGACAATGTAATAAAATCACCATTTCTGGAAACTGCACTAGTCGCTCAAATAACTGCGCTCTACGAATCAATCCCTGATCCTTTCATTTTTCCTGAGTTCCTGAGTTCCATATTTTATCTCTGACCCCCAGATATGGTGCTCGTACTGCGATGAGACATCCAGATCGTGTGTACGGGGCCAAAAAAGCGTTGCCCACCCCCCTCTCGCGTCCCTACCCTTCTGGGAACCACAAAACCGCCCTTCTTCCGGGCATTCCGATACTCTCCCATGGCTAAAAAAGAACCCGCAGAACCCATCATCCCCCTCGACGACTCCGATATTCCAGAGAAGCAGGATACCGCCGGCGGCGAGGAATACGGAGCCGCCCAGATCGACAAGCTGGAGGGACTCGAAGCCGTCCGTAAGCGCCCCGGCATGTACATTGGCGATCCCGATGAGCGTGGACTCCACCACTGCGTCTTCGAGGTTCTCGATAACTCGATCGACGAGCATCTGGCCGGCTACTGCACTCGTGTCGAGGTCTCCATTCACTCCGACGGATCGGTCTCCATTCGTGACAATGGCCGCGGTATTCCGGTAGAGATCCATCCCAAGTTCAAGATCCCGACCCTTGAACTCGTCATGACCAATCTCCACGCCGGCGGCAAGTTCGGCCAGGGAGCCTACAAGTACTCGGGCGGTCTCCACGGCGTCGGTGCGAAGTGCGTCAACGCCCTCTCCACTTGGTTCAAGGTCGAGGTCATGCGCGAGGGGAAGGTCCACTTCATGGCCTTCGCCCAGGGTAAGACCACCCAGCCGCTCACTGTCCTCAGCGAACTGAAGAACAAGAAGCAGACCGGCACCTTCGTCACCTTCCTGCCCGATCCCGAGATCTTCACGATCACTACCACCTTCAAGTTCGAGCGCCTGTCCGGCCGTCTCCGCGAGCTTGCCTTCCTGAACCCGGGCATCGAGATCGTCCTCACCGACGAGCGCGACGACGAGGAGCATCGTCCCCGCCACGAAACCTTCCTCTACAAGCACGGCATCGTGGAGTTTGTGCGTCAGCTTGGCGAGACTCGCCAGATCCTCCACCCGAAGCCGATCGTCATCTCCCGCCAGCGCGACGAGATCTTTGTCGACGCCGTCCTTCAGTATAACGACTCCTACACCGATCAGATTCTCTGCTTCGCGAATTCCATCCCGAATCCCGACGGAGGTACCCACCTGACCGGCATGAGGACCGCCCTCACCCGCGCGATCAACCAGTACGCCAAGGCCAACAATATCCTCAAGGAGAAGGACCCCGCCCTCTCAGGTGACGATGTGCGCGAGGGACTCACCGCTGTCCTGAGCGTCAAGCTTCCAAACCCCCGCTTCGAGTCCCAGACCAAGGTCAAGCTGGTCAACACCGAGGTAGAGGGCGTCGTGAATTCCTCCATCTACGAGGGGCTCATGGATCACTTCGATCAGAATCCCCCGGTCGCCAAGAAAGTCATCGAGAAGGCCCTCACCGCAGCCCGCGCCCGCGAGGCTGCCCGCAAGGCCCGAGAGACCGTCCGTAAGAGCGCCCTCACCGGCGGTGGACTACCCGGCAAACTGGCCGACTGCTCCGAGCGCGATCCCTCTCTCACCGAGCTCTACATCGTCGAGGGTGACTCCGCAGGCGGGTCCGCCAAGCAGGGCCGCGACCGCCGCTTCCAGGCTATCCTCCCGATCCGAGGCAAGCTTATCAATGTGCAGAAGGCCCGTCTCGATAAGGTCCTCCAGAACACCGAGATCCAGACCATGATCACCGCGATCGGCACGGGCATCGGTGATGGTGATCA
The DNA here is from genome assembly GCA_021413925.1 of Verrucomicrobiota bacterium. Taxonomy (NCBI): domain Bacteria; kingdom Pseudomonadati; phylum Verrucomicrobiota; species Verrucomicrobiota bacterium. The sequence continues at coordinate 220,568 of JAIOPL010000002.1, read as the reverse complement.
AGAAGGCGCCTTCAACATCGAGAAGCTCCGCTATGGACGCATCGTCATCATGACAGATGCCGACGTCGATGGATCCCACATCAGGACCCTGCTCCTTACCTTCTTCTACAACCAGATGCCGCAGCTCATCCGCCGTGGTCACATCTACATCGCCCAGCCACCGCTCTACCAGATCAAGAGAAAGAAGCGCGAGGAGTATGTCGACGACGACGTTCAGCTCAACCGCATCCTGATCTCTCTCGGAGCCGAGGAGCTGAAGCTCGTCTCCCTACCTGACAAGAAGGAGATCGCAGCAGCCCCGTTCAAGGAGATCCTGGAGCTTCTCGACAGGCTCGAGAAATCGAGCGAGGCCGTTCGCCGTCTGGGTGGTGATTTCGAGGCCTACCTCCACGCCCGCTCGGCCGAGGGAGTCCTCCCCTCCTACCTGGTTGTCATTCGCGCCGGCAACGAGGAGACCGTCGAGTATTTCCACAACGAGACGGATCTCCGCGACTTCACAGCAAAGAACATCGATCTCAACCTCTTCGATGCCGAAACTTCCGAAGGGGAGAACGGCGAGAGTGGCACCGGAGCCGTCGTAGAAAAGGTCGCCAAGGCTGACAAGAACCCCCGCCGCCGACGCGCCCGTCTCGTCGAGATCCATCAGTCCAAGAGCATCGAGAAGCTCATGGGAGAACTTAATAAGAAAGGCTTCAAGATCGAGCACTACGCTGATAGCAAGACACCACTCTTCCACCTCATCGACGGAGAAACCACCCATGAGATCTTCGCCATCCCACGTATCCTCGAAATGGTGAAGGAAGTCGGCCGCCGCGGCGTCCAGGTCAAACGATTCAAGGGTCTTGGCGAAATGAATGCCAAGGAACTCTACGAGACCGCCATGAATCCCGAGCGCCGCCGTTTCCTCAAGGTAGAGCTCAACGACGACAACGCCCTCGAGGCCGGACGCATGTTCGACATCCTCATGGGTGATGTGGTTGAGCCGCGCAGGATATTCATCGAGGACAATGCGCTGAACGTCCGCAACCTGGACGTCTAAGAGGATGCTCGGGATTTTGCCGCAGGGCGGTGTTGCTGCTCGGTTGGCGTAGGCCTACTACGCCTGCCCTCGCACGCCTTGCCCTGCATCCAAACTTCCAAGCCTCTCGGAAAAGGTACACGTCGCATGGCTGCTGCATTGCTGACCATTGAACTTGGGTGTGCCCATGCCGATCGCCCATCACGTTAGCTCTGGGCTGCCTTCGGCATTTCTACCTGCTCCCGCCAGTCGCAGGTTTCAACTTTCAAAGCCGAGAAATCAGGTTCACGCCTTGCTTTATCCCCAAGGCTTGGAAGATCGGATGGAGAGCAAGGCGTGCGAGCGAAGCGGTAGTAGTCCTACCGCGAGCGAACAGCAACGCAGCTATCCGCTGATATCCCAAGCCCTTGTAATTAGGGGTTAATTTCCGTGCCTATACCTTCCTCCGAAAACGTCTCCAGAAGAACGGCATGATTCACTCCAGCCCCGAGCAGGTGGACTTTTCCCAGCCCGTTTGCCAGGGCCTTGGTAGCGGAGCGCACCTTGGGAATCATCCCCCCGGCGATCACACCACGGTCGATCAGTTCCTCGGTCTGAGCCGCAGTGAGACCGTGAATGAGTGATTCAGGATCGTGGGGATCCAGCAGCAGTCCTGGCACATCGCTCAGGAAGATCAGTTTGCTGGCCGGCAGGGCGGCGGCTAGGGCGGCCGCGGAGACATCGGCATTGATGTTGATCGGCTCGCCGCTTGGCAGGGCGCCGAGTGGTGAAATGACAGGCACCGCGCCGGCCGCAAGCGCCGCTAAGACAGCATCGGGATTAACCTGCTCGGCCTCTCCCACGAATCCCAAGTCGACCTCTTTGTTATCAGACCCGGTGAAAGGAGGCAGTTTACTGGCGATGAATACCTTCCGACCGGATATCCCGACAGCTTTCACCCCGAGAGCCCCCAGCTGATTCACGATCCCGGGATTGACCTCGTCATCAAGCACGGAGCGTACAATCTCTACGGTAGCTTCATCGGTGACACGGAGGCCATCGACGAATTGGGGAGTAAGTCCCTGCTCCTTCATACGGGCATTGATAGCCTTACCTCCTCCGTGGACCAGCACGACGTGGATGCCCACGGCATCCAGGAAGGCAATATCGATCAGGAAGCGTTCCACCTGTTCTTCCGCCTCCATAGTGCTTCCCCCGTATTTGATCAGGAAGATGCTGCCACGAAATTTCTGCAGGTAGGGGAGCGCCTCGACGAGTGTCTCGGCACGTTGACGGGAAGTAATCTGGGATGCCATGAAAGATTTATAGTGAGAACTCCGAGAGGTTCAGCCGAACATATTCCTCAGTGAGATCCGTGGTGAGTAGGCGTGCCTCACCCTTACCGAGATGGAGATCGATCATGACGGCAAATTCCTTTTTCGCAGCCACCTTACGGAGTCTGGCTTCACCCTTTGCGTCCTGGCATGCCATACCGTTCTTAGCGGCGAGGATTCCGTCATAGGCGATCTCCACCTTGTCGGGATCAAGGGGAGCCCCAGCATAGCCGGCCGCATCGATGATCCGGCCCCAGTTCGGATCGCTTCCGGCCCAGGCGCATTTCACAAGCTGGGAATTCGCGATGGCTCGTCCGATCTTATGAGCGTCAGACTCAGACTTCGCACCCTTGACGGTGAGTTCGATCACGCGAGAAGTCCCCTCCCCGTCCGCCACGATGGCACGCGCCAGATCCGCGCAGACCGCCTGCAGGGCCTCGGCAAAGGCTTTCTTCTCCGCAGTTGTGCGGATCGCAACCTTCGAAGCACCATTGGCAAGCGTCAGGACCGTGTCGTTAGTACTGCAGTCCCCATCCACGGTGATACAGTTGAACGTTCTGGAGGTCACCTCGCCGAGAATCTTGCGCAGGAAGGCCGCTGGCACCAATGCATCCGTCGTGATCACGCAGAGCATGGTCGCCATGTTCGGAGAAATCATTCCTGCTCCCTTCGCCATCCCACCAATGCGGAACGACTTGCCTCCGACCTTCACCTCATAAGCAGACTGCTTCGGCACGCTGTCGCTCGTCATGATCGACTTGGCGGCTGCCGTGGCGGCAGAGGGTGATGATTTTAGCGCATCGGCTGCCTCGCGGATCGCGGGGAGTATTTTGGAGAGGGGAAGCTGGACACCGATTCTCCCAGTGGAGCAGATCAGCACCTCGTCGGCATGGAGACCAAGAGCCACTGCCGTGGAGTTGGCGGTCTGCTCGGCAGCTCGGAGACCGGGAGCGCCCGTACAGGCGTTGGCGTTGCCGCTGTTAAGGAGTACTGCACGTGCCTTTCCTGACTCTAGATGCCTCCTGGAGAGCAGGACTGGCGCAGCCTTCACGAGGTTGGTGGTAAAGACGCCGGCAGCCGTGGCGGGAAGCTCCGAAGCCACGATACTTAGGTCACTTCGCAGGGGGCCGGTGCGCTTGATGCCACAGGAGGTGGTACCTGAGAGGAATCCTTTGGCAGCGTTGACGCCACCGACAATGCGTTTTAGGGACGAAGACATAGTTAAAAAGTAGGAAAGTGGGAAAGTGAAGGGTGCAAACAGTCGAGCGTCGAGGGCTTTACTAGAGGAGCCCAGCGGTCTCAGGAAGACCTGCCCTCACGTTGAAGCACTGCACGGCCTGGCCGGCCGCTCCCTTCACCAGATTGTCGATCGCGGAGAGGATCACGACCCGACCGGTCCGCGGCTCGTCGTAGACCGCGATGTCGCAGAAGTTCGTTCCCGAGACATGCTTGGTGTCGGGTGGGGTTTCCCGGATCCGGACAAAGGGCTCCTCGGCATAGGCGGCAAGGAGTGCCTTCTTGAGATCGGCGGCTGTTCTTCCAGCCGCAAGAGTCGCCACGATCGTGGTGTGGATACCCCGGTTCATCGGCGCAAGATGAGGGATGAAGGTGATCACCACCTTGTGACCTGCCGCATGGGAGAGTTGCTGCTCCACCTCAGAGATATGCCGGTGCCTCGGCAAGCCATAGGCCCGCATGCTCTCATTGCACTCGGCATAGAGATAATCGACAGCCGCCTTCCGCCCGGCTCCACTGACGCCGCTCGCGCTGGAGGCTACGATCCCCTCGGAATTCAGCAGACCCGCCTTGAGAAGGGGGATGAGCGGGAGCTGAATGCTGGTCGGATAGCACCCAGCACAGGCAATGAGGGGAGAAGATTTGATCGCCTCCCGTGAGAGTTCGGGGATCGCGTAGGTAGCCTGTTCAAGAAGCTCCGGCGCGGGATGTTCACCACCATAATAGTCGGCATAGACCTCGGCATCCTGGAGCCTGAAGTCCGCACTCAGATCGATTACTACCTTACCAGCCTTCAGCGCCGCAGTGGCATACTCAGCCGCAACGCCATGGGGCAGGGCTAGGAAGACCACACCGGCATCACAGGCGGCAACATTGGCTGGATCGGCCTCGGTGAAGAGCAGTGATGCGATCTTAAGGCCTGTGAACCTGGGCATCACCTCTCCGAGCGATTTGCCGGCGTACTGCCGCGAAAATATTGCCGTGACCTCAGCGGATGGATGCCGGTCCAGCAGAGCGCAGAGCTCCTCGCCGGAATAGCCACTGGCACCGACGATCGCAACCTTCAGCAGAGCCGGGTCAGTCTTGGCAGAAATGGAACTCATGATCGAAATACCCTAGTGAATCCAATGGCGGGAGCAAAGTCGGAATCAGAGTATCAATGCATGATCCCGCTGAACAACGAGCTGTGGGTACAGCGTTGTAGCATGCAGAGCATCCCGGTAGGGCGAGACGATCGGGAGATCGCGAGGCAAACGCGGAGGAGAGTTTTTAATATGGAACTCAGCCGTAACGGCTGCGAAGCAACGGCCGGGCTAGCCAACTCAGGAAAAAGAAACAGAAGGGGAAGTTTTACCACGAAGTGGGAACCAAGAGCCCTCCAAGGGGGGAGGAGATAAGAAAATGGCATGGGGCTCCGAGTATCGGAGCTGGAATGCCTGGAGGCTCACTCTCTCAAGCTCGCTTGATGAGCTGAACCGTCAGGCATTCATGAGCATAGGATCGCTGATCCTGCTTCCATGCCAAGCCCTCGACGCTCGACTTTCGACACTCGGCTTCCCTACTCAGTTTCTTTGCAAGTCCTTGGCTGTCTTCTTCGTGGTAAAATTTCAATCTCTGCGCCTCAGCGTTTGCTTGCCCGGCCTCGGCCCTTGGGACTTGGGCCTGCGTTACGGCAGCGGGAGAACATTCATTCGGGTCGCAGCAAAACGATCTTGCAGGATGTCGCCAGAAACCCGATGCTTCCCCGCTCGAGAACGGGCTGTAGCACAGCTTGGTAGTGCGCTTGAATGGGGTTCAAGAGGTCGTGGGTTCGAATCCCGCCAGCCCGAGTCTCGGTTTTTTCAGCGGACTCCATCGTTCTGAAGAGGTGCCCACAGCCAAGAAGGGAATGGCGGGGTAGCTGTTTAGGTCAAGTCGCCAAGAAATCGCTACTAGTGGCTGGGGTTGCAGATTCTTCTATGCACCACGGCAGTAAGGAGTAGCGTGCAATTACATCTTTCCGAGGTCTGTCATCAGAACCCTCCCCGTCGAGCTGTCGCTCACGGGGTTTTTTTGTGCCTGCGTGGGCATATTCGCCAAAAAAACCAACTTAATGAAAAACCCCCTCCTCGCTCTTCCCTCAGTTGCAGGACTCACCTCATTCGCTGGATCTGCGAAGGCTCAATCTAGATATATCGACAATCAAGATGTCACATCTTTCTAAGACCGTCATGTCAATGACATCGCCGTTGAAACACGAATATCTTCAAGAGGAAGGGAGTCCGACTTTTGTTATTATTAGCGAAAGCATTGCATCCGCAGTTCCAAGCAATGCCCGAGTTGTCAGATTTCTAGTAGAAGCAAGGAAACATCTCAGGAGAGGTGAGGCATATGTTGAGCACAGGCGTTACGTTGGTCTAAATAGAACGAGCTCCATGCCGTGGGTCGTCACGATCAACGATGGTGATCATCAAGTTGTTAATTCCCAACACTCGACTCTCCACAAGGCTTTCCAGAAAGCTACCCGAATGAATGCTCCTGATCCAGTTGCATTCGACAAGCCTGAGTACGAAATCATCAGTCTCTTCAAGAGACTCTTAGGCGATAAAAGATAAGACCCTAAAGAATTACCAGCCCGAGTCTCGGTTTTTTAAGAGAGTTTTTTTCTCGAAATACTCCTTCCCTCTGAAGAGCTTGCAGAAGAATGCCGGGGTAGCTGGGTAGCTGGGTTAGGCAGGTCGATAGGGAATCGCTATGAGGTTGAATGTGCTGTTTAGGGTTGATTGGATTGTGAGGGGGGCTAGATTTCGGTTGTAGTACCTATCCCCTCACCACAAGCCAAACACCCCATGAAAACATTCCTCCTCACCCTTGCAACGGGACTCTTCGGAATCACCCTCTCCCTTAGCGCCGCAGAGAGCACCGGCATCGACGGCAACTACAAGCTCGTTTCGCACAAGACACCGGATGGAAAGGTCGTCAAGGCTCCGAATCTTGCCGGCATGATCAACCTTACTCCCGGTGGATATAAAAACCTCAATGTGATGTATCAGAACGTCACCGCAGCGAGCGCATCGCTCTCAATCATTTCGAGATACAAGCTTTCAGGCTCCACATATACGGAAACACTCCTTTCAGCCGCCAACGACCCTCTTACAGGAAAAACTGTTGCCTTATCGGGCTACACGAAGAGCGTGAAAGTGATGCGTGAGGGAGGATCCATTAAATTCCAGCCACCCTTTGAGGCACCTACTTACGAGTTCAAGGGCGATACACTCATTGCGACGGTTCCAGGCAAGTTCGTCGATACTTGGGTCAAGGTTAAGTAACAAGCGGTACCCATTCGAAGTCTTTCTCAAAGAAGACCCATCTCCTTCCAGCAATGGGCGGGGATGGGTTTTTTTGGGCCAATCAACGCACCTCTCTTCTTGGAATGGGAGCCATTGGCGTCAGTATCTCATTCATGCAGTCGTCGGAAATCGTATCCCAGTTCTCCACGATCGATGCCATCCTTCAGGGCATCTATGATGGTCCCGCCACCTTCGGCGAGGTGAGGCGCTATGGCGACTTTGGAATCGGCACGGTGAATCATCTCGACGGTGAGATGCTCGCTTTGGATGGAATCTTCTATCAGATCACGGGGGACGGCTTGGTACATGTCATTCCGGACAAGGAAAAGACATCGTTTGCAACGGTCGCATTCTTCAATCCAACCCATCATGCCGCGGTTAACAAGCTCACCTCTCTAAGAACAATGCAGGGATGGCTGGAGAGGCATCTCGGTTCGAAGAACTTCTTCTGGTCAATCCGGATCGACGGGATCTTTTCCTCTATGCGGGTTCGCAGTATTTCCCGACAGCATCCTCCCTACAGACCGCTCGTCGAGGTGGTCCGCTCGGAAGCTGTTTTCAAGTTCCGTAACATCCCGGGAACGCTTCTCGGTTTCCGTTCCCCACCCTATATTAAGGGCATCAATGTTCCCGGATACCACTTTCACTTCATCAGTGATGACAGGACCAAGGGTGGACATGTCCTGGGTTGCAGTCTCCTCCGGGGAAAAGCATTGTGGTCATGTCACCGAACCTTCCAAATGAAGCTTCCCGATGACCCGGCTTTCCGTAAGGCCGACTTTTCAGAACATGACGCCGAGGCTCTGAAAAGAGCCGAACAGTAGGGAGAGATAGAGGGTCTGAATCGAATCCCGCTAGCTGGAGTCTGGCTCTCTCCCTTCTGTACTCTTACTCTTACTCTTACCCGAGCAAATCAGGCCGGCGTTTCTTAGTAGCCTCCAGAGCCTGTTCCGCACGCCATGTTGCGATCGCGCCGTGATTGCCGGAGAGGAGTATGGGCGGAACCTTCCACTCGTTAAACTCAACGGGACGCGTGTAGTGAGGATGATCGAGTAGACCGGTCTCAAAGGATTCGGTGACCGCTGATTGGTCGTCTCCCAGGACGCCGGGGATAAGGCGCACGATCGCATCGGTGAGGACAAGCGCCCCGAGCACACCATTGGTAAGGATATAGTCTCCGATCGAGATCTCGTCGTCGACCAGGTGATCGGCTACGCGCTGATCGACTCCTTCATAATGACCGCAGAGAAGAATCAGATGCTCCGCCTTGGCATACTCGCGAACGATCGGCTGGGTCAGAGTTCTACCCTGTGGAGTGAGGAAGACTACCTTGGTCTCGGGCCTGCGAAGCTCGGAGAGGGCTTCGGCGATCGGCTCGATCTTCATGACCATGCCCGGGCCTCCGCCATAGGGAGAGTCATCGACCGTGCGATGACGGTCGTGGGTCCAGCGCCGCAGGTCCACAGCCTCCAGCTTCACAAGGCCCGCTTCCTGGGCGCGACCAAGGATGCTCTCTCCAAGAACGCCTTCCGCGATGGCAGGGATGGGGGTCAGTATCTGAATCTCAATCATGGGAAGATCATTACCATGGGATCGTCCGATGAACAGCGACTCGTCATCAAGCTCCATAACCGGATAGTCTTTTCTGATCCTCAACTGAACAGTGAACAGACGATCCAAGACACCTACCAATCGAGGCAAAAAAAAGCAGCCCAGACGGAAGCGCTCGTTCCTAATCACGCTGATCAAGCTGGGCTTCGCGGCACTGCTTTTCTGGATGCTGATCGGGCTGGTTTACTATCTCTGGGCCCTGACCTTCGACATCTCGACCATCGGTCAGATGCCGCAGCGTTCGTCGATCTACGATCGCACCGGAATCTTCTACAGCAGGACCATCGGGGAAAACAGGATTGTCGTGCCCTACGAAAAGGTCTCCCCATATTTCGTCAATGCGCTGATAAGCCGCGAGGACTCGCGCTTCTACGAGCATCACGGCATCGACCCGGTCGGCATCGCCCGTGCCGCCGTGCGGAACCTGCTCTTCGGAGGAATGAAGCAGGGGGCCAGCACGATCACCCAGCAACTCGCACGCAACAGCTTCCCCCTGGGAGGGAAGACCTTCAACCGAAAGTTCCTGGAAGCCGCCATGGCCTTCCGCATCGAGATGGAAATGAGCAAGGAGAAGATCCTAGAGCTCTACATGAATCGCATCTACTTCGGCTCGGGTCTCTACGGGGTCGAGGCCGCCAGCCTGGCCTACTTCGGAAAACCAGCCGCCGACATGGATCTCTCCGAGGGGGCGCTACTAGCAGGACTCATCCGCAGTCCGAACAGGTTCTCGCCGCTCAACAATATCGATGCGTCTCTGGGACAGCGGAATGTCGTTCTGGGACGGATGGAAGATCTGGGCTTCATTACCCATGCCCAGCTTGAGAAGGCGGAGGCTGAACCGATAAACCCCGCCCAGCAAAGGCTCGTTAACCCCATGAACAGCTGGGCCGTCGATGCGATCCTCCATGAACTGGAGCAGGTGGTGCCCCTGGACAGGATCGACTCCGGAGGTCTGCGTATCGACACAACAATCGATGCCGGACTCCAGCAGTCCGCCGAGACCGCTGTCGCTAAGCGCCTCATGGAAGTCGAACAGCGCCCCGACTACCGTCAGCAGCATCATGTCGCCAAGGGAACCAAAGCAGAAGAGCCGCTGGAGCCGCTCCAGGGAGCACTCCTTGCCATCGATAATGCCAACGGTGGCATCACGGCGATCGTGGGAGGGCGTGATTTTGTAAAGAGCAAGTACAACAGGGCCTTGGTCGCCATGCGTCAGATCGGTTCCTCGGCCAAGCCCTTTGTCTACGAGGAGGCCTTCCGCAGGGGAATCATCACGCCGGAGACACCTGTGAGTGACGCCCGCCTCACTGCCGCCGACCTCCCTTCCCGCTCCGCAACTTATAATCCTCAAAACAGCGACGGAACCTTCGGTAACGATCTGCCGGCCAGGGAAGGACTTGTGCGGTCCCGGAATACCATGAGTGTCCGTGTCGGCATGAAGACGGGGCTGGCAGACATCGCCTCCACCATGGAGCGACTCGGCCTGGCCGAGCATGTGCCTCACTATCCTTCGATCTGCCTCGGCAGCTTCGAATCTACGCTTAGGAATCTCACCACGGCCTACACGGCGCTCGCCACCGGGGGGAAAAAACTCCAACCGCACCTGATCGAACAAGTCACCGACTCCGAGGGGACCGTTCTTTATCGCGCAACCCATGGACGGATCTCCGTGCTTGACCCCACGGCGACGAGAACCACCACAGGAATCCTAACCGAGGTCATGACGCGGGGCACGGCGGCCAAGTCGGCTGAACTCGGACTCCGCAAGCCGGCTGCCGGGAAGACCGGGACGACCGACCACTTCGTGGATGCCTGGTTCCTGGGATATACCCAAGGACTCACCTGCGGCGTCTGGGTAGGCTTCGACCATCCCAAGACCATCATGCATGGGGGCTACGGCGCCGAACTGGCCCTCCCGATCTGGGTGGACGTGATGCAGTCGCCTGCGTCTGATCACTTCGCGGCGGGGCCGCTGCTGTAGATAGGGGATCGGGAATAGGCTATGGGGAATGGGGGGGATGGGAGGGGACCGCTAGCCTCAAAAAACCCATTTCTTGGTTTTTTTGAGACTCCGTATCAACGAGTTCTTTCCCTTTTAAAGATGGCTGTGTATTAGTCTGGCTTATCACTTTTTTCTAATGAATATCCACGAATTCCAGGCCCGAGAACTCTTCGCCGAATTCGGCGTCGCCACCCAACCAGGCAGTGTTGCCCACACTCCCAACGAGGCCGAGACCGTCGCAACAGGACTCAATCAAGGCAAACTTGTCATCAAGGCTCAGATCCATGCAGGAGGACGTGGCAAGGGAACTTTCAAGAACGGATTCAAAGGCGGCGTTCATCTCTGCGACACCCCTGCGGAAGCCAAGGATCTGGCCTCGAAGATGCTCGGCCAGGTTCTGGTCACCCATCAGACCGGCCCTGAGGGGAAGGAAGTCGGAAAGATCTTTGTCGGCGAGGCCGTCGACATTGCCCGTGAGCTCTATTTCGCGATCCTCATTGACCGCGCCACCTCGGTTCCTGTTTTGATCGCCAGCACCGAGGGAGGTGTAGACATCGAGACGGTCGCCGATAAGACCCCTGAGAAGATCCTCCGTCTTTCCATCAATCCCTTCCTAGGGATCATGCCTTACCAGACGCGTCTGATCGCCTCCTCACTGGGACTCACCGGCCCGCTGATGAACCAGGCCTCCAAACTCTTCACCAATCTCTACCGCCTCTTCATCGAGCGGGACTGCTCGATGGTCGAGGTGAATCCCCTTGTCGTCACCACCGATGGCCGCCTGATGGCCCTGGATGCGAAGTTCAATTTCGACGACAACGCCCTCTACCGCCAGCCCTCGATCATCGCCATGCGCGATGTCACCGAGGAGGATCCGCGGGAAGTTGAGGCCTCGAAGCACGGCCTCAACTACATCGGGCTCGACGGAAATATCGCCTGCCTGGTCAATGGTGCGGGTCTTGCCATGGCCACCATGGACATCATCCAGCATGCCGGCGGCAGTCCCGCGAACTTCCTCGATGTCGGGGGTGGTGCCACCCGGGAGCAGGTCGCTTCGGCCTTCCGTATCATCCTAGCGGATTCCCGCGTGAAGGGAATTCTGGTCAATATCTTCGGAGGTATCATGGACTGCGATGTCATCGCCAACGGTATCGTCGAGGCAGCCAAGGAAACAGGCCTCTCCATCCCGCTGGTCGTCCGACTCGAGGGAAACAATGTCGAAGCGGGCAAGAAGACCCTTGCTGAGAGCGGCCTGAAGCTTGAAAGCGGCGAGAACATCCTCGACGCCGCGAACAGGATCGTCGCCGCCGTAAAATCAGCCGCCTGATCCCAGGGTAACCTTCAAACCTTAACTTTTCACTCCATGTCCATTCTCGTCACTCCCGACACCAAAGTCCTCATCCAAGGTATCACCGGCAGCTTCGGCGCACGCCATGCCAAGCTCAGCCTCGACTACGGCACGAAAGTCGTGGCAGGCGTCACCCCGGGCAAGGGGGGCCAGCTTTTTGAGAACCAGGTGCCCATCTTCGATACCGTCGAGCAGGCCGTCCGCGAGTCAGGAGCGACTGTCTCCGCCATCTTCGTCCCACCTCCTTTCGCAGCCGACGCTATTCTCGAAGGCGTTGCCGCAGGCCTTGAACTCGTTGTGTGCATCACCGAGGGAATTCCCGTCATCGACATGATGAAGGTGAAGGAGGCCATGAAGGGCTCCAAGACCCGCCTCATCGGCCCGAACTGCCCCGGTCTGGTCACCCCCGGCACAGGAGAGAAGTCCCATGGAGGCTGCCGCATCGGCATCGCCCCGGGTTACATCCATAAGAAGGGAAGTGTCGGCGTTGTCTCCCGCTCCGGCACCCTCACCTATGAAGCGGTCTGGCAGCTCACGACCCGCGGCTATGGTCAGAGCACCTGTGTCGGCATCGGTGGCGATCCTATTAACGGTACCTCCCACCTCGACATCCTGAAGATGTTCAACGAGGACCCCGAGACCGAGGCGATCATCATGATCGGAGAGATCGGCGGAAGCGCCGAAGAAGAAGCCGCCGCCTGGGCTGCCGAGCATTGCAAGAAGCCGATCGCCGGATTCATCGCGGGAGCGACCGCTCCCGAGGGAAGGCGCATGGGCCATGCAGGAGCCATCGTCAGCGGCGGTCAAGGAACGGCCGCCGGCAAGATCGCCGCACTCCGGGCCGCTGGCATCGAAATTGCTGAGACTCCTTCCGATATGGCAGATGCGCTCATCCGACGGATGAAGCGCTAAACGTCACTTTCCAACTCAATCATCCAACCTATCAAAAGCCCACTCCCATGCCCGTCATCGCCAAAGGACTCGAAGGTATCGTCGCCAACTCCACCGCCCTCAGCGATGTGCGAGGCGAGGAGGGCATCCTCATTTACGCCGGATACAACATCGACGAACTGGCCGGCAAGGTAAGCTACGAGGAGGTCGTTTATCTCCTGTGGCAAGGTGAACTCCCTAACAAGGCACAGCTCCAGGCTCTTCATGAGGAACTGGGTTCGCAGCGCGAGCTGCCGCAAGGTGTCATCGACTTCATCAAGTCCGCCCCGAAGGATGCCAATCCCATGGATGTGATTCGTACCGGCGTTTCCATGCTGGGTCTCTACGACAAGGTCCCGAGCGGCGACATCGATCCGGCGAACAATCGCCACCGCGCCGTCTCGATCACAGCGAAAGTCGGCGTGATTGCAGCCTATTACCATAGAGCCCGTCTCAATCAGGATTTTCTCCCTGTTCGCAAGGATCTCGGCGAAGCAGCCCACTTCCTCTATCTCCTGAATGGCATCGAACCCACCGCCGAGGCCGCCAAGACCCTGGACGTTGCCTATGTCCTCCATGCCGATCACGGCATGAACGCCTCCACCTTCTCTGCCCGCGTCACGATCGCCACGCTGAGCGACATCTACTCTGCCGTCACGTCCGCTATCGGAACCCTCAAGGGGCCTCTCCACGGCGGTGCCAATGAGGGAGTCATTCACATGCTTCAGGAGATCGGCGATGAGACCAAGGTCGATGGCTGGGTCGAGCAGGCAATCGCCACCAAAAAGAAGGTCATGGGTATCGGTCACCGCGTCTACAAGACCCTCGACCCACGTGCCCCTCACCTCCGCTCCATGGCGGTCCAACTCTGCGAGCAACTCGGCGAAGGAAAGTGGATCCGGATGTCTGAGCGCATCGCCGAGCTGATGAAGGACCGCAAAGGACTTAATGCCAACGTCGATTTCTACTCGGCTACTGTTTACTACTCGCTCGGTCTGCCCACCGATATGTTCACCCCGATCTTCGCAATCTCACGCACCTCGGGTTGGACGGCACACATCCTGGAGCAACTCGTCGACAACCGCCTCTACAGGCCGCTGAGCGAGTATGTCGGGCCTGCCGTTGGCAAGACCGTGACTCCGCTGGAAGACAGAGCCTAGAAGGCTTTCTCTCCGGGAATAAACCTGGGGGATGTTGCGGGATGGGTCGCGCTCGAGTATCCTACAGACATGAGCGAACTCAGGGTTCAATCCGGCGCGGTCATTGCCCTGCGGCTTTTTGACATCGCCTACTCCATCGATCTGAAGCGGGTCGAGGATCTCTGGTCGCGAGGAAGCGGTCAATCCACCAGCCGCAGCCGCCTGAGTTCCACACCTCCGAAGGCCCTGACCTTCGACGTGCCCCCTGTCCTACTGACGATGAATCCTGTGATGCTGGAGATCGCAGGAGTCAGTCATCAGGCTTCAGTCTCAGCGCGTCTCTATGACTTCGGAGTGGTGGCCCTCTCCGTCCGTGTGCCCGCGATGGATCTGAGTTGGGAAGATTACTCCGACCTCTGCGAGGCGGTGGACCGGAGCATCGGGCCAAATGCCCTGGGAGGCCCGTGGCAGAATCTCCTGAAAGAGATCAGGGACTCACTCACTTCTGCAATGACAAGGCCTAATGACTCGACTCTGGAGGAGGATCACCTCGTGGCCATTGTTCAGAAATGGGACAAATCGGTCATCGGAGCCGATCTTCCGGAATTGATCGATCTCGTGCCGATCCTCTCGGGCGAGAACCGCCCTCTCTCCGAGAAGACTCGCAAGGATCTGCTGAAACAGCGCTTCTCCTACTACGAGGATGATCTGGTTGTGGTTACCTGGGACAGAGCCTTCATCTACGAGCCCCGCAGCGATTCCGATGTCGCTGACATCCTTGAGGTGGCCAATGCGCAGTTGCTTGAGTTCCGCTACTACGACGAACTGCTCGATGACGAATTGCCCCGCATGTACGAGCTCGTGAAGCAGGCACGACGGGCTACAAACCTTTTGGCACCCAGACGCTTCGCGGACCTTGCCCGCAAGCTCTACACGCTGGTCGCCGAGGTGACAGAACTCACCGAAAAGGCCGACAACGTGCTCCAGGTGACCGAGGATGTCTATCTGGCCCGCATCTACTTGGCTGCGCTGGAGATCTTCCGCGTGCCGACGGTAAGCGCTGCTGTGGACCGAAAACTCTCCATCGTCAGGGACACCTACGCAGCGCTCTACGCCGAGGCGTCCGGTTCACGGGGGGAACTTCTTGAGGTGGCGATCGTCGTGCTGATTGTGATCGAGATCGCAATCGCTCTCCTACACCACACCGTCTGAGTGGATAGAAGGTTCTAGACGTACGAATTGATCTTGGAATCATCGGCAACCTTGGAGTTGCCATTCATCGGATCGGTGGTGTTGGTGTAGTTCCACGCGACTTTTTGCCTGATATCCACCTTTTGAAGTCCCTTCGGGAGGATCTCAATCATGCCGACGCCGGGATAGGTCCCCATATTCGGACCCTGCCACCACTTTCCACAAACCGCTCCTCCGGTGATGCATGGGATACCATTCAACTCAAGGCGCTCGTTGAGGTGAACATGACCTTGGAGAATTGCCACAACGGGACGATTCCGGAGTTTTTCCATCACGAGGTTCGCATTCAGGACACGGACTCGTCCCGGTGAGGGACCGACCAGCGCTCCGAAGGATCCTGCAACCCCGGTGAGGAACGGAATATGGGTGCAAAGGATGATGGGCTCGCTGGAGGGAATGGTGGCGAGTTCACGGTCCAGCCAGGCCAACTGCGCGGCATCGATCCATCCCCGGTAGGGATCCTGACCACCCACCACCTTGACGGAGTCGAGCATGAGGAACCGGTACCCATGCCAGCGAAAGGAGCGGTAGGTATGCTCCAAGCCGAAATATTTGCGCCAGCGCCAGCGAGGATCTCCCTGTGAAGGGGTGCCATCGGCCTGGAGCGGTTCGTAGAAGTCATGGTTGCCGATGATCGGCTCGAGCCTTGTCTTGAGTTTCTTAAGAAAGGTGTCAGCCAACCCCCAGCGATGCTCCATGACCTTGCCCGACGAGTGGAATCCTCCATGGACAAAATCCCCTCCCCCTATTATGAGATCAGGCTTGAGGGAGTTCATAAGTTCAGCCGTGTGGTCGAGCCACTCCGGGGCGTTATGCTCATCCATGGCATGACAGTCGGTCAGAAAGCCAAGCCGAATCGGCTTTAAGCCTGCCGGAAGCTCGACTCCACCCAGAACGCTCGGCAGCAGAAGCTGGGAGGCAAAGAACGCCCCAAGACCCGTGACAAATTCACGGCGACTCCAGGATGGAAGAGGTTCTTTGGCAGACATGAATGAATCAGGAGTCAATCAAGCGGATAGAAATCAGAAAGCAACGTGTCCAGAGCAACTCTTATAGTTTTGTTATCAGCAGGCTCAGCGCTCCCCGAGAGTGATAACTACCACTCCCGCAAGCACCAGAATGCCTCCGAGCATCGTCACCATGTTCAGCTGCATCTCCCGGAAAAACACCCAGGCAAAGAGAATAACAAAGAGTGGGTAAGAGATCTCGATAAGCGAAACGAGGGTGGGATTCTTCGCGGACATGGCTGCGTAGGTCAAATAGGCACCGAGCGCCGAACCGCCAATGGAGAAAAGAAACAATCCGAGATCACCACGCGGTAGCGAAGCGACAGCAAGGGCAGAAGATAGACGCCCCGTAGAAAGGATAGCGATCAGGGCTCCAAGAAAACCAAAGAGGGAGTATCCGAAAAAGAAAACCAAGGGGTTGAGCCCCTGCTTGAGAAGCGGCCCGCTGGCTGCATAACTTATTCCCCAGCAGACGGAGGCAGCAACGGCGTATAAGATCCACATAGAGTGAAAAAATATGACACTGATCATCCGATTCCTCAAATGGGAACTGGAACGCCTTCTCCAGCCCCTTGCCTTTAACTGAAATCGGCGCAACGCTACCTGAATGGGAGTTGAAATCGAACGCAAGTTCCTCATCCGCGAAGATGCAGATGACCGCTGGATCAGGGAAGCCCTTGGCATTCCGTACGTTCAGGGATACCTCTCCCGGGAACGAGGGCGCACCGTGCGTGTCAGGATCGCTGGGGATAAGGCCTATTTGACGATCAAGGGAGAGGTGCAGGGGATTTCCAGGGCGGAATTCGAATATGCGATTCCCATCGAGGATGCGCGCGCGATGCTACCGCTGTGCGACGGCCCGCTGATCGAGAAAACGCGGCATCTCATTCCCCACGAGGGGCATGTCTGGGAGGTCGATATCTTCCACGGCAAGAACGAGGGACTGATCATTGCGGAAATCGAACTTGAGAAAGAGACGCAGGAGGTTCCGATGCCCGAATGGGTGGGCAAGGAAGTGACCGGTGATCGCCGCTATTATAACTCAAGTCTGGCCGTCCATCCCTTCATGGTATGGCAGGAAAAAGAAAACTGATCACGATGAGCAAGCGGAAAAAATCTCTTTCAGGACGGGAGCGCAAAGCACCGATACTAAAGAAAAAACCACGCTTTCATCTCAGACTTGGCAAACCGATTGGAGAGGAGCTCCAAATGATCGCTCGTCTCCACCTTGAAGCGGCACTCACCCAACTTACTGGGAACAATGTCTCCCCCGAGCGGGTGCATGAGGCTCGGACAGCCATCAAAAAGGTCAGGGCCGTCATCCAACTCTCTTCCCCTGCACTGGGAAGCATCCACCGAAGATTTGTCTCTGATCTGCTTCATAATGCCATGATGAGGATGGGGCCACTCAGGGATGCCGATGTACAGGTCCAAGCTCTGGATCTCCTGCTGGAAACGGAAGGTCTGATGCCGGAAGACTTCTCCTCAGTCAGAGCGGGGCTTGCCGATATCGCCAAACAGCGGCGCGTAAACTATATCCGCCAGATCCCAAGAGTGAGTGAATCCCTGGAGGAGGCCCTCCGATGTGTGAACAAATGGCTCCTCGACCCGCTGCAGGGAAAAGATGTGAGTCGGCGTGTCCGCCGCAGCTACCGAAGAGGACGATCCCTGCTCGACCTCTGCCAGGTCAATGACGATCCGGAAACTTTCCATTCCTTCCGCAAAACAGTGAAACAGCTCTGGTATTCAATCCGTATCACCTCCGAGTTCTGGCCCGAGCAAGGTGCCGATCTTATCCATGAACTCGGTCTCATCGGGGAACTCGCCGGCAAGGAACGTGATTTCACGCTGCTCGCAAAGACCATCCGCCAAGGCCCAGCAAACAAGGCTGCTCATCATTTGATCGCGATGCTAGACGAGGAGCTTCCCAAATTGAGAAGGGCTACCCTGACGGCGGCTCTGTCTTTCTATGAGCAGAAGCCCAAAGCCTTTGTTGAATTCCTGGATCTCTGAGCATCACCCCTGTTATTTTTTAATCATGCCACCAGTAAACCTCCCCATGCCACTCCACGAGGCACATGCCCTTCTCCAGCATACATGCGAGCAGGCCGTTGCCATCATCCGACCCAACTTCCACATGGGTCTTGATCTCTTCCTGGCTCTTATTCCATTCGTGATCGCACTCCTTATCTTTCGAAAGAAAAGCAGCATCCCGGGGATTCTCTGGTGGCCACTACTTGCCATCATGGTCCTGTTCCTACCCAATGCCCCCTATGTCCTCACGGATGTCATTCACTTCGTCGCCAAGGTTCGTGTCACTCCACCGCTGCCGATCTGGGCAATGAGCCTGCTTCTAGTGGAATATTTTTTCTATTTTCTGATTGGGATGGAGTGCTTTGTAATCCCGCTAATGCTCTGGGGCAGGACGCTTCGGCGGCATCACTGGGGATGGCTTACCTTACCTCTTGAGATCCTGATGATATCGCTCAGTGCCTTTGGAATCTACTTGGGACGCATCGACAGACTCAATAGCTGGGATGTGGTCACTGATCCCGAGCACCTGATGGTTCAGGCTCTCCGTGACGCCCTGAACCCGAAACCGGAAGAGATGACCCTATTGTTTTTTCTGGCGGTCCTCGTCGTCTTCTACCTGATCAAGACCTTCAATGTTCTCATCGCAAGACTGCTTGCTCGAGATATAGCCCCGTTGGCTTCTTAACGCAGCTTCCAGAACATCGCGACCGTGATGATCAGGCCGATCGCCGTGATGAGGTAACGCACTTTCTCTTGAGAAAGGCGCTGGGAATAGGTGGCTCCGATGTAGTATCCAGCAACAGCACCCACGGTCATCACGGCCATACGTGGCCAGTCGATCAGTCCATTCACCGTAAACCAGATCGCTGCGACAAGATTGATCAGCGAACCGAGGACAGTCTTCAGCGCATTCATCTGATGAATATGGGAAAAGCCGAGAAAGCCGAGTGTCGCCAACATCAGAATCCCGATTCCGGCCCCGAAGTATCCTCCATAGACCGAGACCAGAAACTGGAAGATCATGGCGATAATCAGATGTCTTCTTCCTGAGGGAACAGGCTGTGATTGCGTCGCCTCCATCACGAGTTGATGGGCAACCTGTCTCCTCACCACCCCTTGGATCATGAAGAGCACAGTCGCAAAGAGGACCAGATAGGGAACCAAATGGGCAAAGGAGCTTTCGCTTCCATGAGTCAGCAAGAAACTGCCGACGAAGCCGCCCACAATACTTACTGGGATAAAAGAGGCAAGCCAGGGCCTGATCTCAGCAATGTGTTTCCTGAAACCGTAGATGCTGCCTGATGTGCCGATCACGAGCGAGAGGGCGCTCGTGGCGTTTGCCTCCACGGGATTCATGCCGAATAGGATCAGGACAGGAAAGGTGATCAGGGTGCCTCCTCCAGCAACTGCGTTGATCACTCCCGCAACGCAGGCAGCAGTCAGCAGGGAAATCATTTCGATCCAAGGCATCAGGCAACAATGGCAGAAAACCCGGAGAGATGGCGATCCGATATCCGAGCCAGCAATGAGTTGAGAAATCTTCTTTTGCTCGAGCTCCTCGAAGAGGATAGCCTCTAAGGCCATCGTTTTCGCTCTCTATATCATTCCATCATGCTGACAGCTTCCGGTCTTTCCAAATCCTATGGCGGACGAGCCCTCTTCGAAGAGGCCTCCCTACAGATTAACCGCGGAGACCGTGTTGGACTCATCGGTGCCAATGGAGCGGGCAAATCGACGCTTTTCTCGCTGATTCTCAAAGAGGCCGCCCCGGACTCCGGAACAGTGGCCTTGGAGAGAAGCGTCACGATCGGATTCCTGCCGCAGGAGAGCGCCCCATCGGGAGATGAGACCGTCCTGGAACTTGCCACCAATATTTCCACCGACATGGAGGAGGCCCAGCGACAGATGAGGGAGCACACCGAGGAGGATCCCCTTCACCATGAGGGAGCGGGACGTTTCGTTGAACTCGACGGCCACTCACTTCAGGTCAAGGCAAAGCGGATCCTGAGCGGTCTCGCCTTCCGTGAAGGGGATGTCAATAAGCCGGCACGCACACTCAGCGGCGGCTGGATCATGCGCGCCCATCTGGCGCGCCTTCTGGTGATGGAGCCTGATATCCTGATGCTCGATGAGCCGACGAACCATCTCGATCTTGAGTCACTCGGGTGGTTCCAGAGCTATCTCTCGAAATATTCCGGAGCCATCCTGGCGATCTCACACGACCGTGAGTTCCTGAATGAGATCTGCGTGGGCATCCTCGAAATCCGCAATCGCAAGCTGAACCGCTACCGGGGTAACTACGACGACTACCTGGCCCAGAAGGCCGCCCGAGAAGAGCAGCACTTGGCCGCCTATAAGAACCAGCAACGTGAGATCGCGGAACTCCAGCGCTTCATCGACCGCTTCCGAGCCAAGGCGAGCAAGGCTTCCCAGGCCCAAGACCGAATCAAGCAGCTGGCGCGTATGGAAAAAATCGATGCTCCGGAGCGCGACGATGCAACGGTCTCCTTCTCTTTCCCCCAGCCTAAACGGAGTGGCCAGCGGGTGATCACACTGGAAGGAGTCAAACAGGCCTACGGCTCTCATGTCGTCTATTCCCACCTCGACCTCGAAGTCGAGAAGGGTCAGCGGACCGTTCTCGTGGGACCGAACGGCGCCGGCAAATCCACCATGCTCAAGATCCTGGCGGGGATGCTCCCACTGGAAGCCGGCACTGTCACTCCTGGCCATAACCTCTCGATCGGCTACTTTGCCCAGCACCGCACCGAGATGCTGGATGTGAAGAGGACCGTTCTTG
Source organism: Verrucomicrobiota bacterium (assembly GCA_021413925.1). NCBI lineage: Bacteria > Pseudomonadati > Verrucomicrobiota > Verrucomicrobiota bacterium. Next base: position 199,553 of record JAIOPL010000002.1, on the reverse strand, counting down.
CCGAGGCGATGGAGACCCAGACTCCGGTTCCGGAACAGACAGTCCGTACCATTCTGGGATCCTTCCTGTTCCGTGGGGATGATGTCTTCAAGCCGGTAGGAGTGCTCAGCGGAGGAGAAAAGAGCCGCCTGGCTCTGGTTAAGCTGCTGCTTAACCCGCCCAACCTTCTGCTCCTGGACGAACCGACAACCCACCTCGACATGCCTAGCATCGACGCCCTGATCGGCGCTCTGAGCCAGTACGAGGGAACCCTCCTCTTTGTCAGCCACGACGTGCACTTCATCAGGGCCCTGGCCACCACGGTCCTGCATATCAGCGCGGGCAAGCTCACCTCCTATTCGGGTGATTATCAGTACTACCTCGAAAAATCAGGGGCTCTCTCCGAGCGGGCGGCACTTGTCGCCCCAGGAGATTACCGTCCGGAGACTTCAGGAACTCAGGAAGCAGCACCACGAGTGAAGATGGGACTCAAGGAGATCAAGGAACAGCGTCGCGCCGAAGCCGAGGCCAGAAAAGCGGCCAATAAAATCATCCGGGAGAAGCAGGCACGTCTCAAAACCGCAGAAGAGAACATCACTAAACTAGAGACTCGTCAGCGGGAACTAGTCATGGAACTGGAAAACTCGGGAGGAAAAGCCTTTGAGCTTAACCGCGAACTGGCCGGGATTCAGGAACGCCTCAGCTCGGTGATGGAGGAGTGGGAAACTCTCTCGGCTTCACTTCCTGCTGCAGAAGAGGAAAAAGAGGAGTCGGCCGAATCCTTAGTCTAATCTCCAAGCTCTAAGCCATGATTACCCGATTCCTCCAAGCACGTATCCGGAGCTTCGGCTATGCATTCAATGGTCTGAAGGTTCTCTTGCTAACCCAGCCCCACGCCCAGCTCCACGCTCTGGCAACCGTGGCCGTGCTGATTGCGGGTAAGATTCTCCATCTTAGGCGATGGGAATGGGTGGCCATCCTACTCTGCATCGGCATGGTCTGGATGGCGGAGGCTCTCAACACGGCATTGGAGTTTCTAGCCGATGAGGTTTCACTCGAGCAGAGGGAGCGGATCGGCAAGGCCAAGGATGTCGCTGCCGGCGGAGTACTAATCACCGCACTGATCTCGGTTGCCGTCGCTGTCATTGTCTTCAGAAATCATCTTCCCTGACCCGGGTTTTTAAACCCAACTACTATCAAGACTTCTCCATTACAGAAAAGGCGCTACATCCCCCTTCGGCGAAAGTAGGCGACTTTCACCGGACTGATCGCGGAAAATGTACCGACGAGATCCCTCTCATGCATGAGGATCCAGGGTTGGGCATAGTTGATGCCGTTCTTGGTGAAGACCACGTCATCGGCGAGATAGACAGCCGAATGGATGACCCCTCCGGATGAATTCAGTAGAAGAACCAGATCTCCGGCGGTACTCGGCTTGGCAATCTCATAATAGTGATCGGTGATGAAGCGACTCGCAAAGCCGTTATCACTCATGCGAGGATCCGGTGTAAGGCTGAAAAAATTAAGTGCCGTCCAATGACAGTCGGGTATCCTGGGATCCCCATCCGATGGGGGCAACGGAGAGGTGTAAAGTCTGTCACGAGCTATCGGAGGCAGGGCATAGAGCAGACTGAGAGATCCGCCGTGGGGAAGCCGTTTCTGCGACTCGAACAGCGGCTTCAGATCCTTCAACAATACTCCTGGCATCGAGAGGGCCCAGTAGTTAAGGGGCTTATCGATATCGGAGTCGGATCGGATGAGAAGTCGAGCTAGTATGGCATTCTGACTCGTCAGGCTCCTGAGAAAATCACCTCGCTCCTGATCGGAATCGAGTCCCTTGATAACTGACTCAGGATCGCTGAAGTAGGTGAATCCGTTCCGTTGATAAAGCAGGCGCTTCATGATGCCCTTCGCTTTTTCATCCGAGAAATGATGGGTGTCGAAAAATTTGTCAACATCGCCGTTGGGTATAAAATAGGGTGTTTCCTGGAAACGGTTTGCCGGATTCCGGGCGAGTTGCAGGTAGAGCTTGGAGCGGACTTCTGGGGGAAGATTGAGAACGGTTTCAAAATCAGGCTTCAGGATGAAGATTGCTCCCATACCCTCCATCCGTTTCGCAAGCAGGCTGGATGATTGTTCTTCGGTGCAACCGCTGCCGATCAGGAGGTCATGGACGGCTTGGCGAGTCGTGGCGCCAAAGCTCCAGAACGGACCATCGGCAGTGGTCTTCTCGAAGCCAGCATATTCCTGCGGTTGCTCGATACGAATGTCCCATTCCTCAAGATCTCCCCAGGCTCCGGAGCGAATAATCCCGACACTCCCCTCCGATTCCTGCGCCAGATGCCCATCGATCAGATGCGTCAGAAGCACACCCGCAGCAATGATCAAAATCCAGAAAGCCACTTGGCGCTTTCGGGAAGCGATCCATGAGCTCCATGGTAGTTTTCGGGTGGTGACCGGATGATCTTGGGAATCGAGAGATAAGGGTGAATTCACAGCATGGACCGATCAAGAGACAATGCTGGGGGAGGACAGACCATGAAATCGGCGGGTGCAATTTAACAAACGAAAGCGGCTTTGCGAGTGCAATCATGAGGCGCTTTCCGATTGACCATCACGGAGTGCTTCATCAATCTACAGAGCGATCAAGGTGAGGTGGCTGAGTGGTCGAAAGCAGCGCTTTGCTAAAGCGCCGTACTCCAAAAGGGTACCGAGGGTTCGAATCCCTCCCTCACCGCCATTACCGAAAGGATGAAACTCATAACTTCCGTCACGGTCTCCATCCCAGGCACTACGGCGAATCTGGGTCCGGGATTCGATTCGTTTGGATTGGCTCTGGATGTGGCAAATCTCGTCACGATCACTGCTGCGCAAAAGATGGCTGCCTCACCCGCGATGGTGGAGGCCACGGGAAAAAGCTTTTTCCTCGGGAGCGGACTCACACCCTTTCCATTCTCCTGGAAAATCAAGGGGAGCGTCCCCCAGGCGCGAGGCCTGGGAAGCAGCGTCACGGTCCGTCTCGGCACCCTCATGGGACTCAATGCCCTCTGCGGCAATCCTCTCTCACGCCTCGGTATCTATCGCCTCTGTGCGGAACTGGAGGGACACCCTGACAATGCGGCTCCCGCTATGTTTGGAGGGTTCACGATTGCCCGCTCTCATCTCGATCCCATCCGCCTGCCGGTCTCGGCAAAACTCCGCTTTGTTCTCCTCATCCCGGACTTTGAGGTAGCCACTCCCGACGCGCGCAAGGTCATGCCCAAGTCGATCAGTATCGGCGATGCGGCAGCTAATGCGGCGGATGCAGCCGTGATCGCGACTGCCTTCGCTACCGGGAAATACGAACTGCTACGGGGAGCCTTCGGCGACCGTCTTCACCAACCCTACCGCGCCAAGCTCGTACCCTTCCTCGGAGAGGTTGTCACAGCGGGTGAGCAGGCCGGAGCCATTGGAGGATGGCTTAGCGGTTCAGGTTCGACCATCTGCTGCCTTGCCCCTGATGCCGTTTCTGCAAAAAAAATCGCTGCTTCAATGCGCGCAGCTGCACCGAAGGGTGCCAAGATAGCCATTGTCGCCGCCGACAACAAAGGGGCCAGGATCGTCAAATCCTGATGAGGCAGCTACTCGACAGACTCGAACAGTTTGCCGTCGATGTCATCCTGGAGAGGAGGGCCGGAAAAAGAGCAGGCCTACTCCGAATCGTTCTTCGTGGGCTTTCCTTCCTCTATCTCGCCATTGTCTCCGTCAGAATCCGACTCTACTACTCCAATATACTGAGACCGCACCAGGTTGGATGCCCCGTGGTAAGCATCGGTAATCTTACGGTTGGCGGTACAGGAAAGACCCCGGTCGTTGAAAAACTCGCCCGAGAGCTCTCGATGCGCGGAAGGAAGGTTGCAATTCTCAGCAGAGGATACAAAAGCACGCGCCGACGGATCCCTGGGAACGACACCTCCCCTGTGCGTGTCGTCTCCGAAGGAGGGGCTCTCCTACTGGATTCCAAGAATGCAGGTGACGAGCCCTTCATGCTGGCAAAGAACCTTCGAGGGGTCGCAGTGGTGGTTGATAAAGACCGCGTCGAATGCGGACGCCATGCCATCGCTCAATTAGGAAGCGACCTGCTGATCCTTGATGACGGGCTCCAGTACCTCCGCCTGCAACGTCGCTTCGACCTTGTCCTAATTGACCGGGAGGCCCCCTTCGGTAACGAGTATCTTCTTCCCCGAGGCACACTGCGCGAACCACCCTCTCACCTAAGACGGGCCACTCATATCCTGATCACCAAATGCGACGGAAGTGATCTCTCTGAACTTTACCGCCGCATCAGGCTCCATAACAGAACAGCCGCCATCATTGAATGTCGGCACCGTCCGGTAGAACTTCAGGATTTCTCGAGCGGCAAGAAAATCCCAGTCTCCTCTCTGCAAGGCCTCAAGGCCGCAGCTCTCTCCGCCATTGCCTCACCAGAGAGCTTCGAGCAGGGACTTCGCCGGCTCGGTGTCTCTCTGGAGCTGACCCAGAGCTTTGCTGACCATCACCGCTACTCGAAACGAGAACTCGACCGCTTCATCAAACGCTGCACGCGCCGCGGCATCTCCTGCATCATCACCACGGAGAAGGATGCCGTGCGGATGCCCCACCTGCTGAACCAGGAAATTCCGATTCATTACCTGAGAATCGAGATTGAAATCATTAAGGGCCAGGAGCATTGGGATCGGATGCTTAACCAACTCCTCCACCCGCCTCATCCTGTCATCGAGGATTCCGAGACAAACGGAGAGGAACTCCGTCAGGCGGCCGAAGGCCTGGTGAGCGCGGCTTCCTAATCGCTATTTTCGGCCTCAAAGCTGTGAATGTAGTCCCGCGTGATGGGGACAACATCCGGACGCTTGGCCAACTGGATCTGGAAGACCATCTGCCCCTGATGCCGGAAGCTGAGCTCGCTGGTGACCAGGTAGAATTCCCACATCCTACAGAACCGCTCGTCATAAAGGCCTCGGACTTCTTCCCTTCGCGACTCGAAGCGTTTGCGCCAGAGCCGCAGGGTGTCGGCGTAGTGCATCCTCAGGATCTCGATGTCTGTTACAAACAACCCCGCTTTCTCGATCTCAGGAAGGACTTCGGAAAGCGCCGGGGAATAACCTCCGGGAAAAATGTGTTTAGCGATCCAGGGATTCGTATGTCCCGGCCCCTCCGGCCTGCCGATGGAGTGAATCAGCGCGACACCATCCTCTCTCAGCAACTCCGAGATCTTGCGAAAAAACTCCCCGTAATGATTCACCCCCACGTGCTCGAACATTCCGACAGAGACGATCCTGTCATAGCTGCTCGCCTCATGACGGTAGTCCCGCATCTCGAATCGCAAACGATCGGCCAACCCTGCATGGAAGGCGCGGAGATTGGCATGAGCATGCTGCTCAGTCGAAAGCGTCAATCCCGTCACATCGGCACCGAACTTTCCGGCAAGCGTCAGCCCCAGTCCTCCCCATCCCGATCCGATATCAAGCACCTTGTCACCGGGGCGAAGCAGCAGCTTCGCTGCGATATGAAGTTTCTTGAGCTCCTGGCACTCCTCTAATGTCTCCTCACCGGTCGCGAAATAGCCGCAGGAATACTGCCTGTCGGCATCCAAGAAGAGCGCGTAGAGATTATCCGAGAGATCGTAGTGGTGAGCCACATTCCTTCGCGAGCGTGAAGCCGGATTGAACTGGTGAAAACCACGCATGAGATCGCGCAGTCGTTCCGTGATTCCACTCATCGGGTAGTTCAATGCTTTCAGCCCGATCGAACGGAAGAGCAGATCGAGGAAGTCATGGAGCGTCCCCTGTTCTATTGTCAGTCGCCCCTCCATGTAGGCCTCGCCGGCCTCGAGTTGCGGATCAAGAAGTAGCCTCCATCCGGTTTTCTGATCATGAATCCGGATGACAATCTCCTCTCCCTGACCATCACCATAGGTGACCGAAGATCCTCTCCAGTCAATGACTCGCAGAGAACCGTGCCGTATCAATCCCCGGAGAACAGGATCAAGCAGCCCCTTGCCTCGACTTTCATTCCCTTTCTGATGCAGAGAATTTCGATTTCCAATAGACATCTGCGTTATCAGCCCCTCCCTTTTTGCGAGCGTGTGCATGCAGAAACGGTGCCACTTTCTTACTCATCGCGTCCATAATCAGAACGCTTAGATTGTGACCTGAGATCTAAGATCTAGCCGGGCGGCTTTCCCTCACTCAGCCCGCCACAACAGGAACCATCACGGCGTCGCTCATCCCGTGTAGGATTTTTTTATCGGCAGGACATACCGTGGCAAGCATACCCCCAAGCGTGGCTTTTCCGTCGTTCACAAAGAAATAGGGGCTCAGGCGCGCGCGCCCCTTCATCGTGGTGAGGTTCCCGTCGGCATCGTAGAGAGTTTGATCTGTGAGGATAGAATGACGGAATTCCTGAAGGATGTAGGGATGTTCCGGGAACTCCTGTAACGCACGCTCGATCACTGCTTCCCATTCGAAACGCGGCAGATCGGATCCTAGCGAGACGCCCCTCGCACCCCAGGCACGGCCGTCGAACCCGCTGATCTTGATGATGAGATCACGGGCTTTCTGGCTGAAGGCTCCCAACTCCTTCCAATTCTGAATCTCAAGCCGTGGATAGACAGCGTTCGGGGGAAGCGTGCATGGATCGAGCACCCAGGTATAGGGGATCCACTTTTGCAAGGATTGCATTCCACGCTCACCGAGCTGACGCATCCAGAACTCACGGAGCGGAGCCATCCAGAAGAGTGCCATCCAAAGTTTCTCCTCAAGCTGCGCCTTGGGCGGAGGGGTAACAGAGACACGTCCCTGGCAGGCATTATGGAAGAGGCTCTCAGCGCAAGGCACATTGGGAAGATCGAACATCTCGAAGAAGCGGTAAATATTGCCACTCCATTCATCGCGTGAAGAGGTATCAGCAACTTTCCAAAGGAGATTTCCTCCCCGTTCCAGGCTCATTCTGGTGAGACGCGCAGCCAGCCATTCCATCTCGGGTCGGTAAGTGTCAGCCTCCTCGGAAACAACGATCTCTCCCCCAGGTAGCAACGAGGAAAATCCTTCGAGCATCCCTTCAGGGCCTCCGAGCACGTCGAAGCCGAAGGATGCGTAGGTTTCATTCAACCATCCGGTGAGGCCGATCCCCCCGGGGATCTGATCGAGTTCGCAGATCGAGAATCCTTCCTCCGTGAGGATGAGATCGGGTCTGATCACCCGAGCAATTTGGCCACGGAAGGCGGAATTCCTGCCAAGCGCAACAACCTCTGGAGGCTTTCCCCGATCGAGAAGCTCCGCGATCCAAGAGGGTTGACGCCCGTCGACGCTCTGCCTGTAAAGGAGATCGCAGGCCTCTGCGAACTGGAGTAGACGGTGGCCCATGGATTCAAGCTCTCGGGCGAGTTTGGCATCCAGACTGTAGGGCGAAGGAGCCCATCGCCATTCCTTCCCGGCGAAGAGTTCGCCCTCCGGAACACGGCGACGCAGTTCCTCAAGCGCGACTGGAGCAGGTTTCGTCGTGGGGGTGAGGGCCATCACGAGAGAAGATTCCTGAGTGCCTCACGCACCACATCCTCGGCGGAGGAATCGGCCGAAAGCTTGGTCATCACGGCTTTCACAGCCTTGTGGGCATCGACCTGTTTGTACCCAAGCGATATCAGGGCCAGCACGGCATCGTGGAGATGGCGCTCGATGCCCGATGGTGCATTTCCACGGCTTGCCGCCTCCCATTCCGCAGCCACTCCGAGCTTGTCCTTGAGTTCCAGCACGACCCGCTCGGCGGTTTTCTTTCCAACTCCGGAGATCTTCGAAATCGCCGCGATATCGGAAGTGACCACGGCCGATTTGAAATGTCCGACTTCCATCCCACTCAGGATGGCGAGGGCTAGCTTCGGGCCGATACCTGAGACATGAGCCATGAGTAGACGGAAAAGGTCGCGCTCTTCGGAGGAGGAAAAACCGTAGAGGATCTGAGCATCCTCGCGCACATGGTGATGGGTCAGCACCCGAACTCTGGCTCCCGTGGAGGAGAGTTTGCTGTAACTCGATAAGGGGATGAGAATCTGATAGCCGATTCCACCAGCATTGACGACGATTTGGTTCGGAAGCACATCTTCCAGTATCCCTTCGACAAAAGTGATCATAATACCCATTTTTCTACCCATCTTAGCCGTTAAAGACCAGAGCTTGTCGTTCCCACGGGGGATTCCAGTCTTGCTGCTGTGTATACTAGTTTTCCTGGGAGCATCTCACCGGCTTCATGGAAGCGACAAAAAGGAGACTCCGGCCCTGCTCTTGGGAGGTTACTTTGATCGTCCGCCGATTCACCGTTTTCTTCCTGGGTCGAAAAGAACCCTGCTCTTTCCCGCCCACGTCAGCATACACAGCGAAGTGACCCCCCTGGGGTCGGATGCCGGGAGGTCACAGGAAGCTTGGGATCTCTTCCTGAAGGAATCCCGGGAGGACACTTCCCTTCTGATGGCCACCCTGAACCCGCTGATGGTGCGCGACGCCCATCAGGTGATCCAGGCGGCGGTGATGAGTTTGGACGATCCAAGACTTGCATCCTGCATCCTTAATCCCGGATTTCTCCGCCGCTTCAGTGCGATCTTCGGGCCAGAGTTGATTGTGGCCATACCATCCCGCACTAAAATCTACGTTTTCCCCAAGCTGGCAAACCGACTTCCAGAGATGATCCAGGCGATTCACGACGACTATCTGATCTCGCCTCAACCTGTCTCCACGGAACTCTTTGAACTTTCCAAAAAAGGAATGAGGGCTATCGGCACCGTCGATCCCGACGATCAGTGAGCCTAAATCAGACCGCTTCCGCCAGCAACGCCTGCTCGGGCGTCAGTTCATCGTCGCCGCGGCGGGCCCTCTCGACGCGCTCCAGATAATAATCCAGCACCCTGTCCGGTATGCCTGGAATCCGCGCCGAGGCGAAGACCTTGATTGCCTCTTCCCACTTGCGCTCACGGAAAAGAATAACCCCCTTCCAGAACTGGTCGCGACTGCGCTCCCTCTCAGGAGAGAGAGAGTTCTTCGGGGCAAGAAACTCATAGAGTTCGACGCGGCGGCGGCTGCCGGCACGCTGGAGAAGATCAATGGGGCGGCCCTCCACGGTTTCAGAAGCCATCTCATAGGATAACGGACCGCTCAGAATACGGCATCCATACTGAGCGCAGGCCGCGGAGAGATGACGTGTAAAATCCACCACAGGGCCCGAAACGCTGTAACGCCCCAATCTGGCACCCCCGTAGGCGGCAGCGATCATGGGCCCCGAGTTCACCCCCATGCGAAAATCCAGGCGCTGCTGCCAGCGGTTGTCGCATTCACGATTGAGTTCTTCGAGCCGCGACACCAGATCGATTGCCGCACGGGCAGCCTTTGCCGCATGGTTGAGAACTCCCGAGGGCGGGAGCGGGACTCCGAAGACGACCCGGATACTCTCACCTGAGCACTCGTCAAGGTAACCGCCGATATCGACCAGAAAGTCGGAGGCCGTCCGTAAGTAGAGATTCATCAAAGCGACATAATCCTCCGGCTTCAGCACCTCCATGAGTTCGACATGGTTATGGACAGAGCAGACAATCACAGAGGCTTCATGCATCTCGCCGGGAAAATCGACGGACAATTCCCCTTCGACAAGTTGCCGGAAGATCTCGGGCCTTAGTCGCTGACCAAAAAGACGCCGCAGTACGGGCTCTCTGGATCCCGCCTCGGTTCTTCGGAAAAGAGCAATCGCAATCACTGAAAGAAGGAGGGCCGCGATACACGGCACAGGATTCAGGTACGAGTTGTAAAGGGAGGCTACGAGCGAACCTCCCAGCAGGAGTAGTAGAGCCGCAAGCGCTAGCAGCATCATTTCTCTCAGGCTGGATCCGATGCCAATCCAGAGGGAAGCGGGAACAAGAAGCAACGCCAGAATCAGCGGAAGCAATGGCAGTCCATTTGCAGAGGGATGCAGGGATGCGGCATGAATCAGGTTTTGCCACACGGTCCCGGCACCAACAAATGCGCCAACAAGATGAAGAAGAACAACGACCGTTGCAGTGGCAAACAGGAGGATCAGGAATGATTTCAGCAGCCTCATATCAATCGTGTCAGCCTTGTTGTTGTGATGGAGACGGATGATTGCGCACGGGTAGGTACATTTTCAGTAAGAACAGTGGTAATCAAGGGAAACGCTTCAGCGTTTATGAATCCTACCCGTGAGAAGATTTCTCATCAACTCCCCGAGCCCCCTCACTTTTCGTTCTCGCGCACCGAAGGCGGCGAGCATTTCCCTATGTGCCTGGGCATGAGAAGCGAAGCGTTTCCCGGGATTGGGATCGGTCATTTTGGCCAGGAGCTTTCTCGTAGTCGGGGAGGCGTCCATCCCAGAAAGGGAAATAGGTTTTGACTTGAGATCCAGCAACTCCGGTATTGAGAGCCCTTCCGTTTGATAAGGGGGAGCGGAAGTCAGCGCATGGTAGAGACAGCATCCAAGCCCATAGAGATCGGAGCGAAAATCACCGGGAAGACCCTCCAGTATCTCGGGAGCCACATAATCAGGAGTGGCGAGAAGATGGGACTGAGCAACGGGCTGTGCAGCAATGCTACGGGCAAGACCGAAATCCCCTAAGTTGGCGCTTCCGTCATCGGTAAAGAGAATATTGGCGGGTTTGAGATCACGGTGCACGATGCCCTGGGCTTCAGCTGCCGCAAGAGCATCGAGAATCTCAATTCCGACCCTAAGGACACTTCCCTCGTCGAGCCGACTTAAAGCTGAGTCCGACGGACCGATTCGTTCATGGAGAGAGCCTCCCCCCATGAACTCCATCACCAGACGCGCCCCGGACGAGTCTTCCTCAAAGTTGAGAACTTTCACAACCCCGGGATGATCCAGCAATCGGGCGCAAACCGCCTCATTACGAAGCATCACCAGATGTTCCTCGTAATCGGGAGCTGATCTTTCGAGCACCTTGAGTGCCACGTCACCTACCCCTGCATTCTCCGTTACACAACGCGCCCGGAAAACCCGACCGCTTCCACCCCGACCCGCGATTTCCAGGAGCTCATACGGGCCGATCCTTCTCCTGACCCTAACTTCGGAGCAGCATCGGGGACAGCGAACCATGGAGAAACTGGGTTCCCCTGCGGTATCCAGTATCACCCCGCAGGAGGGACATGGTTCCTCGGAATGCTCTGGGGTGGCCGACGACATCCATTGACCCTAATGGCGGAAACCCTCATCCTTCAAGCGACTCGGATCAGGAAACTCACCCGTGACCCAGCCGCAACACCCATGACCGAACCCATTGTCCACGAAATCACTGCATCCGACGAGGATAGCCACCAGAGGGTCGATATGGTCCTGGTCCGCCATCTATCTCATTTTTCGCGTTCCAAGATCCAGTCCCTTGTGAAATCGGGAAGAGTTACCCTGCGTGGAGAACCAGTCAAAAACAATGAAGAGGTGAAGCCGGGCGATCTCTTTCGAGTCGAGGAGGAGCCGCCGAAGCCACCAGCAGGAGCCAGAGCCGAGGACATCCCCCTAGAAATCCTGCATGAGGATGAGGATCTCCTCGTGGTCAACAAGCCGGCCGGCATGGTCGTGCATATAGGCGCTGGCCATGAGGATGGCACTCTCGTCAATGCCCTCCTGTATCACGGAGCCTCCCTCTCGGCGGGTTCCGAGGAGCATCGCCCAGGTATTGTCCATCGTCTGGACAAGGAAACCAGCGGCTGCATTGTCGTAGCCAAGAACGATCAGATCCATGCGGCGCTCTCCCAGGCGTTCGCCGACCGTCAGGTGAAGAAAACTTATCTTGCCATCATCCGGGGAAGGCCGCGCCACGCGAAGGGAACCATCGATCTGGCGATAGGCCGTCACCCGGTTCAGCGGCAGAAGATGACGCCCCGTCGGGCCCCCTCGGGACGGGATGCCGTGACAGACTACGAGCTTCTCTCCACGCGTGACGGCTGGACGCTCATTGCTTGCATGCCTCACACAGGGCGAACCCACCAGATCCGTGTCCATCTTCAGAGTCTGGGACACCCGATCGCAGGAGATCCCCTCTACGGAAAACGAGACCGCTTCGAACGCCATCTCCTTCATGCATGGAAACTTGAGTTCCAGCATCCCCGCACCGGTGAACCACTCTGCTGTGAAGCTCCACTTCCCTCTGATTTTGATCTCGTTCCCCTACCGGCTTCAAAGTCATCATCTCGGGCATGAGTGCGACATCAGACGGTTTTCAGGAAGCCTTGGACGCAACCCTACCCATTCTCCAGTCCATGACCAAGAATCTGCGCGTCAAACCCAAGGCCACCAGGACAAGCCTTGAAAATCTGAGAATCTCGCTCCCCCCCTCCTTTGAAAAACCCACGGAAACCGCTAGGGAAACGATCAAGCCATCACATCCCGTCACCCCGATTGTTTCAGTTAAGGACGATGGACGCCTTGCCAAGCTGGAGATCCTGAAGAAAAGCATCCTAACCTGCACGCGCTGTCCCCACCTCGTGACCAGCCGCACCCAGGTGGTCTACGGTGTCGGCAATCCCTTCGCGGAGCTCCTCTTCGTCGGGGAGGCACCGGGTGAAGAAGAGGATCTCCGTGGCGAACCCTTCATCGGCAAGGCCGGTCAATTGCTTACCAAGATCATTGGGGCCATGGAGTATACCCGCGATGACATCTTCATCGCCAATATTCTGAAATGCCGACCCGACATGCCGGCAGGAGAGTCCGGCAATCGAAAACCGAAACCCGCAGAGATGGCCACATGCCTTCCGTGGCTGACACAACAGATTGAACTCATCAAACCCAAGGTCATTGTCGCTCTCGGCCTGACCGCCGTCGAAGGCTTGCTGGGAGAACCCTGCACGATGCGTGATGTCCGCGGCAAATGGCTCGACTATCAGGGAGTGCCGCTCATGCCGACCTACCACCCCGCCTATCTCTTGAGAAATCAGACTCTCGCCGAGAAGAGGAAAGTCTGGGAGGACATGCTGCTCGTCCTTGAAAAGCTTGGTCGCCCTATCAGTACGAAGCAGCAAGGCTACTTCCTCGAGAAGGCCTAGGGTCAGAGGGAACCGATAGTGCTTCATCAGCCCGGTGAATCCCGTCACGCCATCAGCTAGGATGAGAGAGAGGATTCCCCACTCGTGCGGTTTATTTCTCGAACGGGCATTTCGCACCTTGTTTCATTGGCTCGTCATCACGGGTTGCAGGATCCTCTACTCGTTGACCTGCAAGGTGAAGGTCGTCGAACTGGCTCCAGTTCCCCGCCGAGGTTCTCTCATCATGGCCTCCAATCATATCAGCCACTTTGATCCCGCCATCCTGAGTGGTTTTTTTCCACGTCGTCTCGACTGGCTGGCGATGAGGGAGCTCTTCGGAGCCGGCTGGTCGGCGAGGGTCTTCACTTGGTTGAACTGTATTCCCGTCGACCGAGGCGGAACTGACCGCACGGCGCTTCGGCAGGCCTTCCATCGACTCGCCGATGAGCGGGTGATCGGGATCTTTCCAGAAGGGGGCATAAGGGCTGGGGAGTGGTCAATCTTGAACGGGGCCGCCATGAAGCCGGGCCTTGCCATGCTCAGCATCCACTCGGGAGCACCCGTTGTTCCCTGCGCCCTAATTGGGAGCGATCTCCTCTACAAACCGGACAACTGGCTCCGTCGAACCACCATTTATCTGATCATTGGGGATACCATTGAACCGCCAAAAGAGGATGCCCGGCAACCAGGAGTCAGAGAGCGCTTCGCGGCGGATCTCTCGAAGGCTTTCATTTCGCTCAAGGAGGAGGCCGTAGCCCGTTTCAACCTCTCCGAAGAGGATCTTCCCCAGACCCCGCAGGCTAGAAAGGGAATCCATCCATGAGATCACTGATCAACCGCACCGCCCATGCGGGCATGGATGCCATCATGTGCGCCCTAATGAACACCGCACAATGGCGTCTTCGCCACCATGCAGTCACTCGCGAACGGTTGGAGGAATATCTGCTGGAATGCCAAGAACACGATCACCAGAGCTACTACGCAACACCAGATGAAAACCGGACATTAACCCCGCCCGACTGGAGGCGGGATGGCCACCGCCTCTCATGGAAGACGCCACGACCAGAAAAATATCCTGAGAATAACACTGCCTGTGCTCACCTCTTTGAAACGGCTAACCCAAAGACACCGCATGGAGCACCTACGATCATCCTCATGCATGCGCTCATGTCGGCCAATGATTACGGCTACCGGAGGATCGCATCCCGCTTCAACAAACAGGGTTGGAATGTCCTGTTTCCTCATTTGCCCTTCCATTACAGTAGGAGACCGAGGGGATATGCCAATGGCGCCCTGACGATCACTGCCGACCTTATCAGAAACGCGGAGACCCTGAGACAATCGGTCATTGAGCTACGTCAGCTGATGGCCTGGGCACGTCAGCGGGGATCGCGGAGGATCGCCCTGCTCGCGACCAGTTATGGAGCTTGGGTTGCCTCGCTAGCCTTGTCGCTTGAGAAAACCGATTTCAGTGTTCTGATGCAGCCCGTGGCTGACGTGAATTATGCAACCTTCGGAAGCCCAGCCAGCCGCATGATGGCCGGTTTTCTGAAGCGCAACGACATCCATCCGGAAGCCCTCGACCGACATGCTCATCTGAGTTCACCAGCACGGCTTACTCCCCTCACCCCACCGGATCGCATCACGATCATTGGAGGGAAATATGACCGACTTTCCTCTCCAGCATCCCTCAGAAGCCTTTGTGATTCCTGGGGAGGAGCCAGATACCGGCAGGTCGATCAGGGGCACTTCGGTTATGATGCCATGAGAAGCGCTCTCCAAGAATCAGAGCAATTCATGAACCATCCCGTAATGTCCGAATCGGAGTAATGAAAACACAGAATCCCACTCTCCTCGTCACCATCGGCCCAACACAAGAGCCTCTTGACGCTATGCGTCTTATCAGTAACCGCTCGACCGGAAATCTCGGCACCCTGCTGGCACTCCGACTTATTGAATCCGGTCACTCCGTAATCGCATTGAGGGGAGTCGGCTCGACGGCCGAATCCACCGAGCTCCTAAAGCACTGCGAACAGGTCATTCCGTTTGTCAGCACTGCAGATCTGAAAGCCGTTTTGGAGAATCTTTCGGCCGAAAAGCACCCAATCACCGGGGTCTTCCATGCGGCTGCCGTGAGTGACTTTTTCCTGCCCTCTGCGGGAACGGGAAAAATCCCAACCTCCAAAGGCTCTCTTACACTCACCTTGGAGCCGACCCCTAAACTTCTCCCCCTCATGCGAGGCTGGTTCCCCTCGGCCATGATCACTGGGTGGAAATTTGAAGCCTCTGGCGACCAAGAGGTAGCCGTGGCCGCGGGAATCACTCAACTTCATCAATGCGACACCGATATCTGCATCGTCAATGGTCCCTCCTACGGCGAAGGATTCGGTGTGCTTTCAAAATCAGGCCAACTCACGCATCTAGCGGACCGCGAAACGCTCTGCGATCATCTGGCGAAGAGTTTGCAGAACGATTCAGAATAAGTCTTTTCACTTGAATCTCCTTTCTTAAAAGCACGGGTCTCTCTAGACTCCGCGCACTCATGATCGAAGACCTAAATCCCTACATCGACGCCGGTAAAATCACCGCCGCCGCCGCCGAAGCCCTTTCCAAACTCTCTCCCGGGGCCTTCTGCACCCACCGCAGCTGGGGATTTGGCAAGATCGCCGGTTGGGAATTGATCACGGGCCAGATCACGATTGATTTCGGCACCAAGAAGGGACACCCGATGCAGCTCCAGTATGCCGCGGAGACCCTCACCCACATCCCTTCGGAGCATATCCTCGCACGGGCGGCGACCAATGCCGCAGCAGTCCGGGATCAGGCTGCTTCCGACCCGGTAGGGCTCGTCCGTTCGATTCTTGCAGATCACGGGGGCCAGGCGACAGCCGACGAGATCGCGGCAACGATGGTTCCTTCCGTCTTCGATGCAACTGGCTTCAAGAAGTGGTTTGATGCCGCCAAGAAGAAACTCAAGACCGACGGTCACTTCCTAATTCCGACAAAGAAAGGGGAGCCGATTGTCCTCCAGGAGACCTCCCAGAATCCTCACGAACGCCTGATCGGCGAGTTCCGTGCGGCACGCCACCCAAAGGAGCAGGTCGCGGCTCTCGACACGGCACTCAAATCACTCAACGACTTCGCCAAGGAAGTGGAGGAACTCCGTTCCCTAGCCACCGAGGTTGAAGAGGCAGCCAAGCGAGGCGGCAGGATCCACGCCGCCAAGGCGATCGAGCTTCTGATCATCCGTGACGAGATTTGCGCCAAGCACGAATCCCTAAAGCCAGGGCCCGAGGCGGCCAGCATCGCGTCACTCCTAGCCGATTCACCAGCCAAGCTGACCGAAATCTTCGCAGAAATCCCAGCCGCCAAGTATGGGCGAGTCCTCGAGGCTTTCCCAATCGCCTTCCCCGAGAATTGGGAGGAGAAGGTGCTCCGTCTCACCCGCACCTCCGAGCCCCGCCTGAGCGGCGAGATCTTCAAACTCTTCGTGGCCCAGGGAAAGCGTGAGGCTTTTGCAGAACATACCCGTCGCTTGATTCGTGAGCGCTCCGCCAGCTCCGACTATGTCCTCTGGCTCTGCAAGGATCGCTCCAAGACGCTCCCCGAACTCATCGACGAGGAACTCTTCGCCGCCATTCTCGCGGCCATGGAGGCTGATCTCCACGCCGATATCAAGAGCAAGCGCCTTGAGGAGTTCCTCTTTGAGGATCGCGATCTCGTGGCCGACCTCCTTGGCAAGGCCGAGCGCGACTCAGCACGTCAGGCCTTCCGCAAGATCATGCTCAGCCCCGTCTTTGCGGATCTGAATAGGCGCTCCCTGCTGGCCCGCATCCTTAAAATCCATCCCGAACTCGAATCTCTGGTCACTGGGGATCAGGAGGCACCCTCCGAGCGCGCCGAGAGTCTCGTCGTCTCTTGGGCCAGCCTTCAGCGTCGCAAGGAGGAGCTAGAGCACATCGAGAAGGTACTTATTCCCCAGAATATCCGCGACATCGCCACCGCCCGTTCCTACGGGGATCTGCGCGAGAACTTCGAGTTCAAGTCGGCCAAGGAGCAGCAAGCAGTTCTCAACCGTCAGAAGGGAGAGCTTGAGCTCATGCTTAATAACTCCCGCGGCACGAACTTCGAGAATGTCGATACCTCAGCCGTTTCCATTGGCTCCGTGGTGACCGTGGAGCAATCGAAAGGCGGATCCGCTGAAACCTACAGCATCCTGGGAGCCTGGGACGGGGTTCCCGATAAGGGCTGGGTCTCCTATCAGGCCGTCATCGGCAAAGCCTTGCTCGGTAAAAAGATCGGCGAGGTCATCGATCTCCCAGCAGACAAGGGCACCCGCTCCATGAAAATAGTCTCGATCGAACCCTTTACCGACCTAGCCGCCCTCGGATCCACTGAGGGAACCACCTCCTAGAACTTCGGGCGCAACACTTTCTTGAACCGTTTTAAACTTCCATCTACCCACTCCTAACTTCCAAATTCATGAACGACACAACCATCACAGCCATCCACGCCCGTGAGATCCTTGATTCCCGCGGCAACCCAACACTCGAAGCCGACGTCCACCTGGCCGGTGGAGCCATAGGACGCGCCGCCGTCCCAAGCGGAGCCTCCACAGGAGAGCATGAGGCCGTGGAACTCCGTGACAACGTAAAGGGTCGCTACCTAGGCAAGGGTGTGAGCAAGGCCGTCGGCAATGTCATCAATCACATCGCTCCGGAGCTTGTAGGATACAATGCCCTGGACCAGATCACCATCGACAACGTGATGAGGGAGCTGGATGGCACCCCGACCAAGAAGAAGCTTGGCGCTAACGCCATCCTCGGCGTCTCTATGGCCGTCGCTCGCGCTGCCGCCGCCCAACTCGGACTCCCTCTCTATAAATACCTCGGCGGTCCGAACGCCAAGGTACTGCCTGTCCCAATGATGAATATCCTCAACGGCGGCGCCCATTCCGACGCGCCGATCGACTTCCAGGAGTTCATGATCATCCCCAAGGGGCTCCCCACCTTCTCCGAGGCTCTCCGTGCCGGAACCGAAGTCTTCCACGCCCTCAAGGGTGTGCTGAAGGACCGCGGTCTCTCCACAGCCATCGGGGATGAGGGTGGCTTCGCCCCCAAGCTCAAGGGGGCCGAGGATGCCCTCGATTCCATCTCCCTCGCGGTTGAGAAGGCCGGATACAAGCTCGGAACGCAGATCGCGATCGGCCTCGATGTCGCCTCCAGCGAATTCTACGACGCCACCAAGAAGCAGTATGTCTTCAAGAAATCCGATGGCAGCCGCCGCTCCGGTGCCGAACTCGTTGCCTACTACAAGAAGCTCTGCGGCAAGTACCCAATCATCTCGATCGAGGATGGCTGCGCCGAAAACGACTGGGCGACCTGGAAACTCCTTACCGAGGCTCTCGGTGACAAGATCCAACTCGTCGGGGACGATCTCTTCGTGACGAATGTAGAGTTTCTCCGCAAGGGAATCGACAAGGGAGTGGCCAACTCCATTCTTGTGAAGGTGAACCAGATCGGCTCCTTGACCGAGACCTTCGACGCCATTGAGCTTGCCAAGGAGAACCGCTACACGGTCGTCATCAGTCACCGCTCCGGCGAGACCGAGGACACCACAATTTCCGACATCGCCGTCGCCACGAATGCCGGCCAAATCAAAACAGGATCACTCTGCCGCACCGACCGCGTCGCCAAGTACAACCAACTTCTTCGCATCGAGGAGCAACTCGGTGAAGATGCTGTTTACGGCGGCAAGCTAAGGTGCTAGTAAATCGTTGATGCAGGGTAGTCACGTCATCCAAACGAATTCAAATTCGCGTCGCCGCTCGCAGTCGGAATTCCTTCCGACAGCGATGCGCGTCGTCTTTGGTTTGATCGTTGTCTGTGCCTTACTGATTGCCGGATTCACCTTCTATCCAGAGTGGACCCGACTCTCCTCAATGAAGCATGATCTCGCAGGCCAGACTGCACGCCTCGAAGAGCTGAAGAAATCAACCGCTGAGCACGAGAAGGAGGTTCATTTGCTCCAGACCGACAAAGAGTATCTCGAGATGATTGCGCGCGATCGCCTTGATCTCATGAAAGATGGCGAGACGATCTTCCGCCTGAGCAGCGCCAAAACGCACTCCTGAGAAGGGGCTGCAAAGCAGGTCCCTTCGATGGGTGAAACTTGAAAGCTGAGACCTGAAGGGAGTTAAAGCCAATAGACGCTAAGCTCGATAATTTTTCCCTCGGAGGATTTTTAACTCCAAATCAATCCTTATACCAATAACAGGTAGAAATGGCACTTTAGCGGCGAAGGAGTTTTGGTGGGTGGCACGGAGGAAGAGTGATGGCTACCTTCAGGTAACCAGAGCGATGACGACACTGCCACACGCCAAAAGAACCAGCCGTAGAGTGTTATTTCTGATGGTCATTGGTATTACCCGCTCCCTTTATTCTTTTTCAGGTTTCATCTTTCAGGTTTGATCCTTCATTACCAATGTCTTCCGAATCTCAGATCGACCTAACCACCCTGGATGCCTCCGGGCTTGCCGATCGTCTCGGCTCGCTCAGGAGGTTTCTTTGACGCTCCCGCATTAGCCGCTGAACTCGCGGCCATCGAAGGCCGCATGACGGAACCGGGATTCTGGGATAACCGCGAGTCGGCCCAGAGGGACATGGAAAAGGTCTCGTCCATCAAGGCAAAACTCGGCCCACTTGGACAGTTGGAGCTGCGTGTCGGTGATCTTGAGATCCTCAAGGAAATGGCCATGGAGGATCCCGACCCCGCCGCGAAGGCTCAGGCCGCGGACGAAGTCTTCAAGGAATTCCATGCACTGACCGGCGAGATCGAAAGATTCGAACTCCAGCAACTCCTCTCCGGAGAGTTCGACAAAAGCAATGCCTACCTCACCATCAACTCGGGGGCGGGTGGCACCGAATCGTGCGACTGGGCTGACATGCTCATGCGCATGTACAAGCGCTGGATCGAGCGCAGTGACTTCACCGCCAGCGTTGTCGATATCCAGGAGGGTGATGAAGCAGGCATCAAGTCAGTGACCCTCGAAGTGACGGGAGATTTTGCCTACGGCTACCTCCAAGCCGAACGCGGCGTCCACCGTCTTGTCCGCATTTCTCCTTTTGACTCCGCAAAGCGCCGCCACACATCCTTTGCCAGCATCGATGTGACGCCCGAGATCAAGGACGCCCCCATCGAGATCAACCCTGCCGATATCGAACGCTCCACCTTCCGCTCAGGCGGCAAAGGAGGACAGAACGTCAATAAGGTGGAAACCGCCGTCCGCCTTCGCCACATACCCACGGGAATTGTCGTTGCCTGTCAGGCACAGCGGAGTCAGGGAAAAAACAGTGAACAGGCTCTCCAGTTGCTCAAGGCTAAGATCTACCAACTTGAAGCCGACAGGAAGCGCTCAGAAATCGACCGCCAGTACAGCGAGAAGGGTGAGATCGCCTGGGGCAGTCAGATCCGCTCCTATGTCTTTCAGCCTTATCAGATGGTCAAGGACCACCGCACTGGCGTTCAAACAGGCAACGTACAGGAGGTCATGGATGGAGCAATCGACCCCTTCATTGAGGCGAAACTGCGCGGCGTGAAGAAGGGGACAAGCAACGACTCCGACGACGATCTTTAGTTTTTAAATCTCAGTCTCGTCTCCACTCAACTTTTCCATCCAGGACTGGGCGAAGTCCCAGAGATCCAGGAATCCGGAGTTGTAGAAGTACTGACTCAAGATCGGGTGATGCTGAAGTAACCGGAAGTACCAGCTAAAGACCTCAGTCTCTTCACGGGTAAGGATTTTGGTGATCGAGACAGCTTGGGCGATGCGGTTTAGCAATCCGAAGAGTGCATCGAGGTCTCGTTTGAGAGCAACCTCTGCTTCCGTGATTAATAGCGCTTCGGGTGTAAGGAGATGTTCCAACTTCTTCTCGAAGTCTGATCCTTTCAAGAACGTCACAGCGCGTTCGATCGCCGGGTTTTTCTCCAACTGATCATGAAGTTCGGTGAGTAGCTTCTCTTTTTGCTCCCTGAATTTCCTGCCCTGATGGAGAAACCATCCCACGCCGCCAAGAAGCGCACCTCCAAAGACGACGACGATTGAGAGTAATGCCCAGAAATCAATCAAGCGTCTCATTTGTTGAAATCCTACCCCCTTCTCCACCCCTTGCATTTCATTTATCGCGTGATACAATCTGTATCACATGAAAACAGCTTCCATTCGTGACCTCAGGAATCACTTCGCCGATGTGGCGAAGTGGATCGAGGGTGGAGAATTGGTTTCCATCACGCGTCATGGATCAGTCTTTGCTACGCTCTCTCCAGCCACGCCTAAAAAACTCCTTACCGCTGATTGGAAGGCCCGTTTCAAGGATCACCCACCTCTGGGAAAAGGCATCTCGATAAGGGAAAGCACGAAAATCTGGTCTGATCTCAGGGACTGAAGGCCATGTTATCGGCCTACTATCCCGATTCCAGTTTCCTAGTATCACTTGTCTGCAATGACTCGAACAGTGCCGAGGCCTGTTCCATCATGAGCAAGTTGGCAAGCCCGCTGGTTTTCACGGCACTTCACCGGATTGAAGTCAGAAATGCCCTCCGGAATATAGCGGCAAAAGGACTTATCAATCAGGATGAGCGTAAAGCGGCCTTCCGTCGTATTGAGGAGGATCTTAAGGAAGGACTGCTGGTTCACTCACCCATCGACTGGCCGGATGTTCTCCGGGGAGCAGATGAATTGAGCGAAAGATACTCCTCGCAGGATGGCCAACGAACGATCGATCTGGTGCATGTGGCTGTAGCCCTTGAGGGCGGGGCAAAGACCTTGCTCACCTTTGACAAGCGTTAGCGGGGCTTGGCTAAGGCAGTCGGACTGAAAGTTATTCCCTAGACTCTATTCTCGCGACTTCTTCACGGCATCGGTGATCACGGAAACGCCCGATTGCGTGAAAGCACGATGCCATGGGAGCGTTCCCTCGATCTCGATCTCCAGAGAGAATGAAAGGAATGTCCGGATCAGGACGATCACCCCGAGAATGATCACATTATTCATGGTCGGATCGACTGCTACGGTCCTAATCAAATCACCGGCCACCAAGACCTCCAGACCGGCCAGGATTCCACCGCCGAGCGTACGCCGCAGCACGGAGTAGGCCTTGGCTCCGTCGCCCGTCTTGTGCCATGTCCGCAGGGCAAGGAATGCCGCAAGCAAGAGTCCTGCTACTAGCACAGCCACGCCGATCCCGTCGGCGATATGTACAATCAAACCCAGAACATTGGAATATGTGTCGGAAGCTTCCATGAATCAGATGCCCCTCTTCTGCCACCACTCTCGGAACTGTGCAAGCGCTCTACTGCGGTGACTCATGCTATGTTTGATCTCGGATGAAAGCTCCCCAAAGGACTCTTTGTAACCAATCGGCATGAAGATTGGGTCGTAGCCGAATCCACCCTCTCCCCTCACTTCATGGGCGAGAATTCCTTCCACGGTTCCGTCGAAGGTTGCAAGGGTCACACCGTTCTCGGCCACTGCCAGCACGCAACGAAACCGCGCCGTACGGACCTCATCGGGGAATCCTTTCATCTTTTTGAGCACCAGTGCGGTATTTGCCTCATCGGTACATCCGGGTCCGGCATAGCGCGCAGAGTAGACTCCCGGTTCCCTTTCCAAGGCATCGACTTCGAGCCCAGAGTCATCGGCTAAAACGATTCCTGACACATGACGTGAGATCCCCTCGGCCTTGAGCTTGGAGTTTTCTTCAAAGGTAATGCCCGTTTCCTCGATCTCTGGCAGATGTGCGTGCAAGGTCACATCGGTCACGATGACCCCCTCCCCGAGCATGGTTTGGATCTCCCGGGTCTTATGCTTGTTTCGGGTGGCCAGAAGAATCTCTGGTTTTTCGTGCTGACTCGGCTTGGCGGAAGGGATGTTTTCGGATTCCATAAACATTTCCTACTTCGAACCAGATGTCCGTTACCCGCAAGAACTATCCCTTTCCCGAATTCGAAGCCCGTTGGCAGAAGCATTGGCTGGAGTCCGGAGCCTTCTGTGCTGCAAATCCTGGAGATCCGAGTTTCCGCGCCGATGCCAAGAAGTACTACGTGCTCGATATGTTTCCCTACCCCAGCGGAGACGGTCTCCATGTAGGCCATGTCGAGGGGTATACGGCCACCGACATTCTCGCCCGCTATCACCGACTGAAGGGTGATAATGTGCTGCATCCGATGGGATGGGATGCTTTTGGTCTTCCTGCCGAGCAGTATGCGATCAAAACGGGGCAACATCCCCGGATCACGACCCAGCGGAATATCGATAACTTCCGCAGCCAACTCCAGTCGCTTGGGTTCAGCTATGACTGGTCGCGCGAGATCAGCACGACGGATCCGGAGTACTTCCGATGGACCCAGTGGATATTCCTCCAGCTCTACAATGCCTGGGTGAACCCCACCACGAATCGCGCGGAACCGATCTCCACCTACACGGGTGAGGATCCTGACAGCGTCCGACTGGCCTTTGTTTCTGATAAACCGGTGAACTGGTGCCCCGAACTCGGAACCGTGCTGGCCAACGAGGAGGTCGTGGATGGCAAGAGTGAGGTCGGAGGGTTCCCGGTCGAGCGCCGTCCGATGCGTCAGTGGATGCTTCGAATCACGGCCTACACGGAGCGTCTGATCGCGGATCTTGACGGCCTTGACTGGCCGGAATCGATCAAGCTGCTTCAGCGCAACTGGATCGGTCGAAGCGAGGGCGCCGAAGTACACTTCGGACTAGAGGGCCTCGAAGGCGTTGAGGGACTGGAGCAAACAGTCACTGTCTTCACAACCCGGCCCGAAACCCTCTTTGGCGCCACCTATCTTGTCTTGGCTCCGGAGCATCCGCTCGTTGAGAAGATTACCGCTGCCGCCCAGGCAGAAGCTGTCACAGCCTACAAGAAAGCCTGCTCCTCCAAAAGCGATCTCGAGCGGACCGACTTAGCGAAGGAGAAGACAGGAGTACCTCTCGGGATCTCTGCCATCAATCCGGTCAACAACGAGAAGATCCCCGTCTGGATTGCAGACTATGTCCTTACCGGATACGGGACGGGCGCCATCATGGCAGTCCCTGCCCATGACGAGCGCGACCATGAGTTCGCAGTCACCTTTGGCCTCCCCATCCGTGAGGTGGTCCTTCCCGATGAAGCTGCCGATGGCGCCTCAGATGGAAAAAAAGTCTGTTTTAGTGGGAAAGGCATAGTTGTGAATTCAGGTCAGATCGACGGGCTGCGCACGCCGGAAGCCAAACAAAAGATGATCACCTGGCTTGAAGAGCAAGGCTTCGGCAAGGGCACTATCACCTATAAGCTGCGCGACTGGCTCTTTTCCCGTCAGCGTTACTGGGGAGAGCCCTTCCCTATCGTTTGGGAGAACGGCACCCACCGTCCACTCGACGCTAGTGAACTTCCCTTGGAACCCCCTGCGATGGAGGATTTCAAACCGACTGGAACCGCCGAGCCTCCGCTATCAAAGGCCGTCGATTGGGTCCGATATTCCGAAACCGCTCGCCGGGAACTGAACACGATGCCCCAATGGGCAGGCTCCTGCTGGTACTACCTGCGTTTCTGCGATCCGAAGAACTCTGAGCGCTTTGTCGCCAAAGCAGCCGAGCAGTACTGGATGGGTGGAACAGGCGCTCCCGGTGGAGTCGATCTCTATGTGGGTGGTACCGAGCATGCGGTGCTGCACCTGCTCTATGCCCGTTTCTGGCACAAGGTTCTCTTCGATCTCGGACAACTCAGCACCCCGGAGCCGTTCCAACGCCTAGTCAACCAAGGGATGATCCTCGGAGATGACGGCCAGAAGATGTCGAAGAGCCGTGGTAATGTCGTCAACCCCGACTCGGTCGTCACCGAATACGGAGCCGACTCGCTCCGACTCTACGAGATGTTCATGGGCCCCTTGGAGCATGGGAAGCCGTGGAGCATGACCGGTGTCGAGGGGGTCTACCGATTCCTTGCCCGCGTCTGGCGCATGGCGATGACGGAGGATCAGGAGAGGAATTGGGTTCTCTCCGACGATCTCGCGGAGCAGGAGTTAAGCTCAATCCAACGCCGCGTCCTGCATACCACAATCAAGAAGGTCACTCAAGACATCGAGTCGCTCAGTTTCAACACGGCGATCTCGCAGATGATGATCTTCACGAACGAGTTCACGAACGCGAAGCCCCGCCCCTTAGGGGCTCTCCGTCTCTTCCTGCCATTGCTGAGTCCCTTCGCCCCTCACCTAGTTGAGGAGCTCTGGTCTCGCCTCTCGGCGAAGTTTTCGGGATTCGGAGGTCTCGCTTCTCAGTCGGCATGGCCCGCATGGAATGAAGAGTATCTCGTCGTTGACGAGATTACCTATGCGGTCCAGATCAATGGGAAGGTTCGCGGCCATCTGACAGTTCCAACGGGAGCCGATAAGGAGAGCGTGGAGAAGGCTGCATTTGCGGATCTGGCGCTCGCAGAGCTCCTAGAAGGCAAGGAAGTGAAGAAAGTGATCGTCGTCCCAGGACGCTTGGTAAATATCGTGGTGGTCTAATTTCTTCCGAATCCTTTCACTCTTCCCCATCACATCATCATCTTATGAAAATCCGCAACCTTCTCCTTTCCTTTTCCTTGATTACCTTGGTGTTCTCACTCCGCGCCGACGAAGACACACCGCTTGAGAAGCAGATGCAGATCATGGCCAGGAGCATGAAACAGCTCTCCGGACAGATCGCCGATCCAGCGAAGCAGCAGTCAAGTGTCACGCTGATGGAGACCCTCAAGCAGGCCGCTTCCGACGCCAAGGGATTGGATCCACGCAAGGCTGCCTCGGTTCCACAAGCTGATAGGGAAAGGTTTCTGGCTGACTACAGGGCTCAGATCGACAAACTCTCCGCCGCCTTCAATCAGATCGAGGAGGCCGTGAGCACTGGGAAATACGATCAGGCAAAAACTCTTCTGTCGGCCGTTGGCCCGATCAAGAAAGAGGGGCACACCAAGTTCAAGCAGGACTAGTGCCGATTTTTCGATCAGACTGCTTAAGCAGCGCTCATTAAATGAAGACTATAGCTATTTTGAGCTATAGTCTGCAGGCTCCCGAGCTCCATCTCGATCACTTCAGGATACTTCGTAGATCCTCAGGCATCCGTCCCTCGTACAGCGCGCGTCCAATGATCGCCCCATGGATCCCAGGAATCATGGCGAGCTGACGGAGATCTTCCGGGCCCGACACCCCGCCACTCGCGATCAGGTCGCAGGGAACAGTGAGTGCCATCTCGCGCATGGCTGCAAGATTGGGCCCCTGAAGCATTCCGTCTGTTGCGATGTCGGTATAAATGATCGTTCGGATCCCGACATTCACAGCCTCACGGGCAAGATCTAGGGCAGTCATCTCCATCGTCTCCACCCATCCCTTCACCGCCACCTTTCCCTCCTTGGCATCAATACCCACCGCTAGCTGCGAAGGCCCGAAGGCACCTGCAGCTTCTGCCAAGAAACCAGGTTCGGCCGCTTTGGTTCCGATGATGACCCTGCGAACTCCGGTGGCTAGGCCCGCCTCGATCGATCCTGCATCACGCATCCCTCCACCGAGTTCGCAAGGCACAGTGACAGCCTGGGCAATCGCACGAATGACGTCCAGATTTCGGCTCTTTCCTTCAAAGGCGGCATCGAGATCCACCAAGTGAATCCAGTCGGCCCCGGCAGCCTCCCACTTTAATGCCATGGCGACAGGATCATCACTGTAGATTGTTTTTTTTGCGGCAAGGCCGCGTTCCAGACGGACAACCTGACCATCCATGAGATCAATGGCGGGATAAAGGAGCATTTTGTGAAGTGGAAAGTGAAAGGTAAAAGGTGGAAAAGTGAAGAGGTATCTTAGAGGGAGGAGATAAAATTCCTGAGCATGGACAATCCAAGCTCCTGACTCTTCTCCGGATGGAACTGAACAGCGCTCAGGTTGCCTTTAGAGACACTGGCTGCGAATTCCACTCCATAGGTACAGGTGGAAGTGATGACCTCATCATCCTCGGGAACCGGGTAGTAGGAATGGACGAAGTAGAAATCGGGATTCTCAACCAGACCCGTCATCAGGCGATCCGAGGGTTTGTGGATGTGCAGTTGATTCCATCCCATATGGGGAATCTTGAGTCCCGAGGACTTGGAAAAGTGGACAACTTTCCCACGAAGAGCGCCGAGGCCCTCCACACCTGGCGATTCCTCGCTCGAGTCGAAGAGAAGCTGGTAGCCCAGGCAGATGCCGAGATAGGGCTTGTTGGTACCGATCCAAGACTTGATCACTTCCCAGAGCCCCGTCTCCCGAAGCTGGCGTGCACAATCCCCGAAAGAGCCGACACCGGGAACCACCAGGGCGGCACAGTTCGTCGTGTCGGCCTCGCTCTGGACATGGATGCATTCACCACCGGCATGCTCGATAGCACGCTGGACGCTGCGGAGATTACCACTGCCGTAGTCGACGAGACCGAGAAGCGGCGGCTTACTCACAGCACGCCCTTGGTGCTGGGGATTCCCTTCACCCGGTCATCACGGGAAACCGCGACATCGAGGGCGCGTCCCAGCGCCTTGAAGATCGCCTCCGCCATGTGATGAGCATCACGTCCGGCCAAAATGGAAACATGGAGCGTCAGACCAGCCTGTACGCTGAATGCACGCAGGAACTCCTCGACGAGCTGGAAGGGAAAGAGTCCAATCGCCTCAACGCCGCGCGGCACCTCGTAGGCAAGGTAGGGTCGTCCGCTGCAATCCACCACAACACGGGCTAGGGCTTCATCCATCGGAACATAGGCACTGCCATAACGTCGGATCCCCGATTTGTCACCGAGAGCCTTCGTTAAAGCGGCTCCGAGTGCCAATCCGACATCCTCCACGGTGTGGTGATAGTCGACCTCGATGTCTCCTTTCGCCTCGATATCCAGATCAATGAGGGAGTGACGGGAAAACAGGGTCAGCATGTGGTCGAAGAACGGAATGCCGGTTCGGACGGAGGATCTCCCTTCGCCATCGAGTGAGATATGGAGGGTGATCTCTGTCTCAGTAGTCTTGCGATCGAGGGATGCGGAGCGGACTGTGTCGGTCATGGCTTAACGGGTGTGATAGGTGTCGGTTACGGAGTCGGTTTTTTAGGAGCTGCTGCTGCTGCTTGGGCTGCGACTGCAGCCGCAGCGGTGGAAGCAGCCAGGGATTTGGCAAGATCATCCAACCGGAGCTTGAGCCGGGTGTTCTCAATGTTTGCTGGCCAAAGGGTCTGAGATTTAGTCAACAGGTCCTGCGCCTCCTTGAGCTTTCCCTCGGAGACAAGTCTGGCGCATTGACTTGAGGCGGCCAACCCCTCCGTCATCGGGATCTTCTGGAGGGCTGTGAGGCGAGTTTTTTCGGCCGTGATCAGTGTCTGGAGAGCGTCCATGGACTCCTTGCTGTTCTGGAAGATAGGGAAGAACTTAGAACCGTCGGCGGTTGCAGTCGCCAGGGCATTAGTGGCCGCAAGTTTCTCGTTATTCAGAGCATCATTGATCTCCCTAGCCTGGTCCGCAGGGGCCAGAGCAATGGCTTTCTGGCGACGCTTATCGATGATTTCGAAGTTGGTCTTCGCAATGGCGAGTTTTTCCTGAAGTTGATCGATCTGAATCTGGGCCAGCTCGATGGCATCTGGCATGACCTCCGCCCCCGGGAATTCCTTCTCAAGCATTTCATAGGATTGTAGCGAAGACACACAATCGTTCGTCGCGGCCAATTCCTTAATCTCGGCAAACTTGATCTTCGCCCCCGATTGATAAGGATCCGCTGCGATCTGGGCAGCGGTGATCCAGAATCCGTTGATTCTGCGGTCTCCGCGGCGCACTCTGGAACGTTCCGCTTCAAGAGCACGGAGGTCCTCACGAAGCTCCGCGAGATGCTTCGAATAGCGGTAGCGCCCTAGATACTCCGGGATCTTTTTATCGATGAGTTGGTCGTAGAATACTGTGTCAAGGACCGTGTCGGGTGTGGCCAGATTCCCGATCGCCAGGAAGGCCTTCTCGTCAGCGGGAGTCACGACCATGCGATCAATATTATCGCGAGAATAGACCTTCTGATCCTTGATCGTCGGGGTGACGTAATACTCTATCAGAACGGCATCAGGTTTCTCGCTCAGGATCTCACCTTTGATTTTCCTTCCATCCTTGAGGGTGATGAGGTCGGCCCTCAAGGTCACCGCCACGGAGGTCACAACCAGAAGGCAAAGCAGGGAAGAATTAATGCGCTTCATCAAAAAATTTAACTTATCTGTTTTTTCTCAGGAAACCATACCCAGTTTCACTTTTTTGACCGTCGAGGCAAGGAAGCGCTCCTGAAGTCGAACACGCCGGCCGAGAGATTCCTCAGAAGGCGTCTCCAGAGTGAAGGTCCTCGCTGCATGCTGAAAATGCAGGCAAAAAGCCTCGGGATGCCCCTTCATCATATCTGGCTTGATTTTGCGCCTAATCAGACCGTTACGAGCGGAATGACCGTCTATCTTGCGGCGTGGATCAGCGTCCAACACGGAGATGAGTTCGGCGCAAAGCAATTCGCCCCAATGGGGACGCTTGGCAGCCACCTCGTAAAGATAAAAACCTCGTGCGTCGTAGTCCTCGTGCAGAGTGACAGCCACATCAAAGCGGCTCCCCTTCATTAAGGAAAGCTGGGCCACAATCTGGGGAACTTTCTTTGAATCATAGAACCGGTTGAGATCGCGGTTCTCGGCATCAAAGCGGATATTCCGCTCCAGCCCCCATGGGTTGAGACATGGAAAGATCATCCAGTTCCAGGATGCAACTTTCCCGAGAGAGGTCTCTGCCCAGCGGATCAATCCCTCAACTGCGGCTGGTTCATCCCCATGAATGCCGGCAGACAGATAGACAGAGGGCACCTTCGGGTCATGACGTTCCGAACGGACAACCATCAGGGGATAGCCCTCCGCCTCTGCATACACCGAGAGATCGAGTGAGGGAATCCGGTTCACGAGCGTAAGCCACCGCTCCATCAGGAGACGGTAATCCCGCACCTGATCAGGCAGCGGATCGGTATTGGCTATCGCTTTCTTCAATCGAATTAATCGATAAAGCGCTTTTCGATCCCCCCATAGGCATCGATCCGGCGGTCTCGTAGGAAAGGCCAGTGAGTTCGTTGAGTATCCATGAACTGGCGGTCGAGATCGACAACAAGGACCATCTCTTTGTCAGCCGGAGCCTCGGCGATGATCTGTCCGTTAGGCGCGGCGACAAAAGTCCCTCCCCAGAACTCCAACCCCTCCCCTCCTGCAGAAGCCACAGGGTTCTCGTGGCCGATGCGATTGATTCCGCAGACATAGCAGCCGTTGGCTAATGCATGGGCACGCTGGGCGAGTTGCCAGGCGGCTTTCTGATTCTCCCCATACTGCTCCTTTTCCGAGGGATGCCAGCCGATCGCGGTTGGATAGAAAATCACCTCCGAACCCTGCAGGGCCGTAAGGCGTGCCGCCTCGGGATACCACTGGTCCCAGCAGATGAGTACACCCAGATCACCCGCACTGGTCTTCCAGTTGCGAAAACCGAGATCACCCGGCGTGAAGTAAAACTTCTCGTAGAAAAGCGGATCATCGGGAATATGCATCTTCCGGTACTTACCGAGATACTTGCCGTCGGCCTCGATGACGGCCGTCGTGTTGTGATAGAGGCCCGGCGCCCGGCGCTCGAAGAGAGAGGCCATGATCACTACACCCAGCTCCTTTGCCACTTTGCCTAGCGACTTCGTGGTTGGTCCCGGGATCACTTCGGCCAGCTTGAAATAGTCGTGATCCTCGCTCTGGCAGAAGTACTCGCTCAGGAAAAGCTCCGGCAGGCAGACCACCTTAGCCCCTTTCTTGGCAGCTTCCCGAATCAGACGGATGGCGGTCTTAAGATTTTCCGAGACAGAACTGACGCAACGCATCTGGACCAAGCCCACGGTGATCGTGTCCTTGGGAACCGAGGACGCTCGGGAGTTTTTCCGCAAAACTTTAGAAGCTTTTGAAGATTTGGGTGTTTTGGCTTTCTTTGGCACCCCTCTCTGCTACCCAATAGAAGTCCAATGAAAAAGACACTTTTCGCCCTTTCCACCACTCTTTGCATGGCCCCCGGTATTGCCGGAGCCGCAAACCCCGCCGAACCCGTCAAGGACATCCGCATCACCCTCCACACATCCAAGGGAGATATCCATGCGACCATGTATGCCAGCAAGGCCCCGATCACTGTAGCGAACTATCTGAATCTCGCCCGCCGCGGCTTCTATGACGGCATCACCTTCCACCGCGTCATCCCTGACTTCATGATCCAGGGTGGCGATCCGACTGGTACCGGTATGGGTGGTCCCGGTTATAAATTCGCCGATGAGTTCGCTCCCGGTCTCAAGCACGACCGCGGCGGTCTCTTCTCAATGGCCAATTCCGGACCCGGCACCAACGGCAGTCAGTTCTTCATCACCCATGTCCCGACCCCATGGCTTGACGGCAAGCATGCCATCTTCGGCGCCGTCGATGGACCAAAGGACCAGGAGGTTGTAAATGCCATCAAACAGGGCGACAAGATTACCGGTATCGAGATCGTCGATTCACCCGAGTCTCTCTTCGCTGCGCAGTCCGCGCAGATCGCTGTTTGGAACAAGGCGCTCTCCAAGTAAGCCGGATAGACTGAAGACTGGAGTCTTTTAGACTTTTAGGAATTCATAAAAAAGGCGTTGGCTCAGAAATGAGTCCAACGCCTTTTTGTTTCGAGGAGAAAAGAAAACTCCTAGAGCTGATCACATCCCCTTTATCCCCTTTATCCCTGTGAGTTTTAAAAGACGGCAGGTTCGCCTTCCTTAAGAATCCGAATTTTTTCATCGATTCCCAGCGAGCGGGCATGACCTAGCAAGCGATCGGGAGGCTCTTCCATCGGTTCAAATCCTAGCCGGAAGGTGCCGTAGTGCATCGGGATCATGATCTCGGCTCCGAGAGCAGTGAAGGCACGCAGTGCCTCTTCGGGATTCATGTGAACATCCCGCCCGGTCGGAGCGTCGTAGGCTCCGATCGGGAGTAGTGCTATGTCTATCTTGGAACGCTCTCCAATCTGAGCAAATCCCTCAAACCAGGCACTGTCGCCGCAGTGAAAGATCGTGCGTCCGGCATACTCGATCAGGAATCCGCCGAACCCACGGTGCTTGTCATGCAGCATCCTGGCACCCCAGTGGTGGGCCGGGGTCAGGGTGATCTTCAGCGAACCGAGCTCCATGCTCTCCCAACGCTTCAGCTCCTGCACGCGGTTAAAGCCGAGACCACTGACAAGATCACCGACATGCTCGGGCACGATGATGGGCTGATCAGCCGCCACGGCCCGGAGGGATTTCTTGTCGAGATGATCGAAGTGGGCATGACTAACAAGAACCAGATCGATCGCAGGAAGTTCGTGGATCTCAAGCCCCGGCTCCTTAAGCCTCTTGATGACCTTCAGCCATTTGGCCCAGTTGGGATCGATCAGGATGGAATGTTCGGGAGTCTGGATAAGGAAGGAGGCATGACCGATCCACGTGATGGCAAGCTCTCCTGCTGAGAGATCCGGCAGTTTTGTCGTGAAGGAAACAACTTCCCTCGCCGAGAAGAGCGAAGGAATGATGACCTCGGTGAGGAAGTTGCGCTTATGCCATCCCTCCCCGAGCTTCATCGAGACATGGTGTTCAGGTTTCGACTTGGACTGCGGCTTTGGTTTGGTCTGCATAGCAACCCTCTTCCTGATATTCTCGGTTCCTTGCTTTAGAAGTTTTTTGACCATGGTCGCCTCGTTTATGTCATAGAAAGAGTGGATGAGAACTGCTGAAAAGCAAAGGCTACGTGAGCGGATGAAAAAGATCTCTGATGAGAGATCTTTGCTTTTGCCTTTACCGTTCGAAGCCGAGGCTTCGTTTGTGGAAAATATTCTCAAGCTGGATGTCTGGAAAACTTCCTCTTCCGTCCTCCTCTTCTCTCCTATCCAGTGGGAACCCGATCCCATGGAGCTCATCAGCGCCGCTCCGGAATATTCCTTTTTCTTTCCAAGGATTGAAGGGGATCATTTGGAAATCTACAGGATGAGCCCCAGAAGCCGCTGGACTACTGGGTCCTACGGCATTAACGAACCGGATCCCGAAAGCTGGGATCGAGCTGCACTCTCCGAGGTCGATCTGGCTTTGATACCGGGATTGGCATTTGATCCGAAGTGCGGACGACTCGGACGGGGGAAAGGATTCTACGACCGCCTGCTTGGACACCCAGAGTTTCGGGGTATCAAGGCAGGACTTGCCTGGGATTGGCAGATCGTGGCTGAGGTACCATGCGGCAGTGATGACATCCCGATGGACTTAGTTGTCACCCCTCGAAAGATCTATCGGGCCGGGAGCACATTGGACAAACTGGGAGAAAGAGGATAATTGCTAGTAACTTATGGCCTACCCCGAACTTCCCACATCTTTTCAGAAGAAAGTCTGCTGGGCAGCCTTGACGGCCGTGGCGGCCTTAGCATTCATCTCGGTCATTCTACTCGCAGGTTGGAGCATCGTTTCCGCATGTGGCTATTTGAAGCCGGTCCTCACACCGATCGCGATCGCAGCCGTGCTCGCGTATCTGTTGACTCCCGTCGTGGGTTTGCTCTGCAAATGGAGAATCCCGCGCACCTGGGCCGTCGTCATCGTCTTTGTTCTCTTCAGCGCAGGCCTGGTACTCATCGGCATCACAATCGCCCCTGCCCTCGAGCATCAGGGTAGCATCTTTGCCAGCCGCATCCCCGCCTACAGTGAAAGCATCAGCTCTCTGGCCAAACAATCAGCCGCTGAACTCCAGAAACTGGCGGCTCTGAAAGCCAGTACAGTAGCAATCAAGCCCGCCGGGGTTGCCACCCATATCCCAATCTTCCCGCTCGAGGATCTCACGCCTGACCGTATCAAACTCTACGGCATCGAGCTTGCCAGCAACGGCCTTGCCTGGATGCAGGAGAAACTGCCGACCATCGCCTCCGCTACCGGGACTTTTCTTCAAAAAAGCATCGGAGGTGTTTTCGGTATCCTTGGATTCCTGCTCAGCCTGATTCTGGTTCCTGTCTTTCTCTTCTTCTTCCTGCTAGAGTCACCGCAGATCGGAACCAATTGGAGCCGTTACCTGCCTCTCCGGGCCTCCCCTCTCAAGGAGGAGATCGTTTCGCTTTTCAACGAGATCAATGACTATTTGATCCACTTCTTCCGCGGTCAACTGCTGGTGAGTATGATCGATGGAGCTGTTGTTGGCACGGCACTGTTCCTGATCGTGCATCTCGACTTTGCCTTCCTCATAGGACTCATGGTAGGGATCCTCTGCCTGATTCCCTACCTCGGCATGGTCCTCTGCGTGGCCCCGGCACTACTGATTGCGTTGGCTCAGTACGGGGACCTATGGCATCCGACCCTTGTGTTGATTGTTTTTCTGGTGGCCCACAATCTGGACGGGATCTTTATCTCTCCGAAAATCATCGGCGAATCAGTCGGCCTCCATCCCATGACCGTGATCATCTCGGTCTTTGCCTGGACGATCGTCTTGGGAGGTCTGCTCGGCGCCTTACTTGCCGTCCCCCTCACTGCCACGATGAAAGTTCTCCTGCGTCGCTACTTCTGGGATCTTCCTCCCATCCAACCAGTCAAGCAATCCCTGAAGATCGAGGGAACCATCGAGAAGACAGTCGAAAAAAAGACCTCTACAATGATCGTGGAATTGCCTCTCTGATTAGTCAGGTAGCGGCGGCGGGAGCTCGGAGATCTGTCGCACCAGTCCCAGCTTCTTGTAGAACAAGCAGATCACAAATCCTGCGATACCTCCCCCAAGATGGGCGAGATGCCCGATCTGGCGCTCGACTCCCAAGAGCCAGAAAAGCAGGGATGCCACGATGACAAGCCAACCGAGTGTGGAGGCTTTCATTTTCACGGGAATGATGAAGAAAATAAGCGCGGTGATCTGCAAGTTTGGAAAGAGCGTTCCAAAGCCCACCAAGAGGGCACAGACCGATCCGGAAGCCCCCACCAGATCAATGCTGCCTGGTGTCACAAGGGTCTGCAGGATCCCTCCGAACACAGCCCCCGCGAGATAAAGCAGAAGGTAGCGGAGAGGTCCGAGTAGCTCCTCGAGGAGCGGACCCGTGAACCAGAGCGCCACCATGTTCACGACGAAATGCAGCAGGTTACCATGAAGAAACGCATGGGTTACCAACTGCCACCATCCCCCACCCGTCAACCCCTCTCGACTCAGCGCCAAATAAGGAAAGAGCGAACAATCAAAAAAGAATCGGAAGAGCTCTTCCGAAAGGAAAAGCGTCAGGTTGATCCCGAAGAGGATCGCGGTGACAGGAGAGCAGCGCAGGCGTTCCATTGTCCCGATTGATGTGGAGTCAACCTGCTATTGGCCCCGGCGCAAGAACAGAAAAAGCGCCCGCCCGTAGGGAAATAGTCAACGGGAGATAGCCGACCATCTCGCCATCGAGTTCGTAAGGGACCGGTTCTTCGGAAGAGAGTTCCAGGGACGATGTCTGAAAATACTCCACGTCCTTCAGTTCCGCATGCTGCCCCATCAGAATGGCATGCATGTATCGCAGAAGATCCCAGGGACCTTGACTCTGAAAAACGAGAACATCCAGCAGGCCGTCAACCTGAGAACCCTGACGGAACATCGTGAACGGGCCACCGTAGAAACGCCCGTTCCCCAGTAACACAAACGATCCATTCCTCAATGCCCCGTCATGGCTTTTCAACGTGATGGGAGGCGGTTTTTGTCCGGCCACCTGGGCAAGAGAAAGGAGATAACTCAGAGGACCCAAGGCTTTCTTTGATTCCCTCGTGGTTCGCCTGACGACCTCGGCATCGAGTCCCGCCCCGGCTAACTGGACAAAACAGCGCTCGACACCCCCGGCGGAACAGATTGGAAGATCGATGCAGCGCACCTCTCCGGTCATGATTATCTGCCAAGCCTTCTCCAGGGAATTCAGCGGGATTCCTAGTTCAACGGCAAAAACATTCATGGTGCCTACGGGGAGAATGCCCAACGTTACGTCTTGCCCGCCTGCGGAGATGATTCCGTTCATCACCTCGTTGATGGTCCCGTCACCTCCCGCTGCGACAATCGTCGAAAAACCCTCTTTCACAGCACTCCTCGCAATCAGTTCCGCATCTCCCGGCATGCTACTGAGGCGCATTTCCACATCACCGGAAACCTCACGGATCTGTTCGGGAAGACGCCCCGCCTTGTTGCTGTGGGCTGCCGGATTAAGGATAATGAGGAGATTCTTCACACTTCACAATTGCTGCAGGACACCTAAGTTGGTCGGGTGCGTTCGATTGCCAAGCCCTTTCTTTTCATGGGAACGATTCTTTTAGGGATTTTCCTGCTTCTGCTTTTTGCGGCGAATCTCACCCTGCAACTCCCAGGAATCCAGGATCGGATTCGATCGACCCTGTCGTCAGCCCTTGGCACTCCGATCTCCTTCAAGAGCGTGTTCCTTAATCCTGCGGGCGGCATCCGTCTTGGCAAAGTCATCGTGACCCCGACTGAACAGCTTGCCATGGCCTCCGCCGATTCATTTACGGTATATATCTCTTGGGCTGACCTGCTGAAGGGCGAGCTCGCGCCGGAAGCCATCTCGCTGAATCACCCGTCGGCCATCCTGAAACTAGGCTCAAGTAGCACAACAACTGCGCCGAAACTTCCTGCCCTCCTCAGCCAGACACTAACTGCCACACCTTCTGCGATGGGGGTCAACACACCTTCCTCTCCTGCAAAGCAACCCCAGGAATCTGAGAGTAAGAAATCATCGCTCCCTCTCGACCTTGCCTCCTGGCTCCCCCACCTCTCTATCCAGCACGGCGAGTGTTCCGTTCTGGATGAAGGTTCTCATCCGGTTTTGCGTCTCAACGATCTGAACGCACATGAGGAAAAAGGAGGCATGAAAATCATGGCGACATCGGCCGTCATCAGCGACTCCCTGATTGTCCACGATCTTGCAGCAAATGCAGAAGCCGAACCAGGACCGAAGGGAGCTACTCTTATGCTGCAAAATATCTCGGCAATAATGGGTGAAGGTCGCCTGACCGGTGCTCTCCGATGCGGCCTACCCCCAAGTTCACCCGACTATAACTGCTCACTCCAACTCTCCGCAGCCAGTCTGAGAAAATTACTTGGAGACGCCTCTCTTGGGTCATCCAATGCAGAAGGACAAATAGACGGGGATCTCATGTGTGCAGGCACAGCTGGAATCGGAGCCACCATGACAGGCAAGGGATCTCTTCGATGCAAAGAAGCCACGATAGAACCCGTGGCTTTTTTGAAACAAATCGGCCAGCTGCTCAATATCGATGAGCTAAAACTCCTGAATCTCGCCGAGGGCCGTTGTCTTTTTCGTATCGATCAGGGACATGTCGTGATCGACGAACTCTTCCTGCGCTCGGCAAACCTGATCCTTGCCGCCAAGGGCCCCCTCCAGCCCTCCGGAGAGCTCAATCTGGACTCTCGACTGCTCTTTAATGAAAAACTCACGGGACGCCTGCATGGCCTGCTGGGATCACAACTGACTCCGGCTCCCGAACCGGGTTACTCCCAAGTGACTTTCCATGTGTCAGGTCCAGCTTCCAATCCAAGGACGGATCTTATCGAGCGTCTCACCGGCATTCATCTCGGCGGGAATCTGGGAGGGCTGGGCGGCCTCCTTCAGGGTCTTTTCGGTAAGCCTGCTCCCCAGGCACCGGCACCTCAACCCCAGCAGCAGACTCCGGCGATGCCTCAGCCGGCACACTAAGAATCAGGAATGCGTGTGATTGCAGGCTCGGCCGGAGGACTCTCCCTTCAGCCACCGGATAAAAATACCAGACCCACGATGGACCGGGTGCGGGGAGCTATCTTCTCCTCTCTGGGTGAACGCGTTCCCGAGGCGCGTGTTCTGGATCTCTTTGCCGGAAGTGGCGCCCTTGGTATTGAGGCGCTGAGCAGGGGAGCTGCCTCAGCAACCTTCGTGGAACACCTAGGGCCAACGACGGGCGTTATCAGGAAGAATCTCCAATCGACCCGACTCGATCGACTTCCTACAACCGTTCAGCAGATGGATGCCTTTCGTTTCCTGGACCTCTATGTTGAGGAAGAAGGATTCGACCTCATCTTTGCCGACCCTCCTTACCTAAAGGATACAAGACCTTCGGTCGGAGATGTAACCAATCTGGCCGACAACTTGCTTAGTCATCCGAATATGCCAAAGGCACTCGGTGTCGAAGGACTCCTCATCCTCGAATGCGAACGCAGGCAGCCCCTTCCCTCACTCACCCCCTCCACCTCTTTAATCCCGTGGGAGATCCTTTCCGATCGGAATTACGGCGAGTCCCGCATCCTGATCCTTCGCCGAGCATCATGAGAAGGATATCGATCTTCCTCTATAATCTGCTCTTTGCACCGATCCTGCTGATCCTTCTGCCTAGTTATCTCGTGCGCATCCGGAAACGGGGCGGGTACGGGAACAAGGCGCTCCAGCGCTTTGGTATCTTCGATCGGGCAACTGCGGCACGGATCGGTCAGCAAAGAATCTGGATCCATGCCGTGAGCGTGGGAGAGGTCGGCATCGCGCTGAAATTCGCCTCAAAGTTTCACCACCGGAATCCGGAATCACGCTTCCTCATCAGCACCACGACATCCACAGGGCTCGCGATCCTTGAGCGATCGGCCTCCGACTGGCTGGAGCCGATTGCCAATCCAATCGACTTTCCTGTCATCACACGACGATTGATCAAGAGACTCCGCCCATCGGCTCTCCTCATGGTGGAGGCCGATCTCTGGCCCAACCGCATCTCGACTTGCAAAGAACTCGGCATACCAGTCGCCCTGCTCAATGCACGACTTTCTCCACGCTCTGAAAAACGATTCCGCATGGCTCGCACCTTCACGGCTCCTTTCTTCAATCAGCTCGACCTAATCACACTGACTGATCCTGCGGATGAAGCGCGATGGCTCTCGCTGGGGATAAAGCCAGCACTGCTCCACCTGACGGGAAACATCAAACATGACTCAATGCACGGCCCGACTACCTCCGGGAGCGCTGATCCCATCATTCATACGATCTTTCTAGCTGCGAGCACCCATGAGGGAGAGGAACTCGAAATCGCCACAGCGTGGCTAGATCTGAAAACGGAATTTCCGGACCTGCGTCTGATGATCACCCCTCGCCATGTCGAACGACGGAACGAGATCCGCAGCACGTTGAAAAAACTAGGAATCCCATGCCATCTTCGTTCCGAAGGCGCTGAACTTTCCGAGGAGCCACTCTTGCTCGATACCACCGGAGAACTGAACTCCTGGTATTCCAGAGCCACGATCGTGTTCGTAGGAAAAAGCCTTCCCTTCTCGGAAAATCACGGAGGACAGAACATGATCGAACCTCTGCAGGCCGGCGTCCCCGTGCTTATAGGCCCGCATACCGGCAACTTCGAACCCCTCGCAACGCAACTCTGCGAAGCGGGCGCCGCAATCCGCGTGAATGACCAAAAGGAGATAATCAACTCCGTCCGATCACTGCTCAGCAACGCAGAAAAAAGGACGAGCATGATCGCCGCCGCCAACAACGTCCTAAAACCACACCAAGGAGCCACGGTAAGGAACTGCGAACTCGTGGAAAAACTTCTCCCCCGCCTTTAGTCTTCAGCTTTTTTCCTACTCCTCGCTTCCTTCCCAGAAAAGTCGAGCCGCACCCGACCAATCTCTTTCCGCAACCCTTGCCCGCGAGGCTTCGCCCATCCGCTTGCGAAGCTCTTCATCTTCTACCAACTGCCTGACTGCGGAGGTAAGGGCGTCAAGATCGAGTCCCTTGGTGACCCTTCCATCGACCCCATCCTCGACAAGATCCTTCGGACCGCCGACATCGGAGACAATCACGGGCAATCCACTGGCCTGAGCCTCGATGACCACATTCCCGAAGGTGTCGGTCGTGCTGGGGAAAACAAAGAAGTCGGCCGAGGCATAGGCGCTTGCAAGCTCCTCCTTGTGGAGGCTTCCGGTGTAAATTCCTTCAGGCAGTAGCTCCTTCATCATCGCAGCGTACGGGCCATCGCCGACGATCAGCGGACGGACCTTCACCCCGGCAGCCAGCAGACGCCGGAACGCGGCGGCATAGAGATCGAGGTTTTTCTCACGCGATACCCGGCCTACATAGAGGGCACCAACCTCGCCGTCACGGAGGCCGCGCTTCTTCCAGAAATCCAGTTTTCTCTTCTCGGGATGGAAGAGGCCTGTATCGAGACCACGGGGTAGAATCTTGATCTTCTCAGGAGAAATTCCCCTGCCTATCCAGCACTGACGGTAATGGTCTGAATTCACATAGATGATGTCGAGCTGCGCATAGAACCAGTGCATGTAGTTCCAGGTCAGCGACTCCATCAGTCCATCCTCGGTCAGAATGCGGACATACTCGGGAAAGTCAGTGTGGTAGATGCCGGCCGTGGGAAGACCAAGCACGCGCGCCGCGCCAAGGGCCGCCAACCCCACGGGGCCGGGAGTGCTGATGATCACCTCGGTAAAATTGCCGGTCTGTAGATGATCGATGATCTGAAGTAGCGGCGGGAAGCTCAGCTTCTGAAGCTCATATTCCGGCAACTCGAACTCTCCGATCGGAGGGAAGTTCTTGAGCGGGATGCCGGGGACATCGACCTCGTGGCGGGAGACCATCACCTCGACCCCCTTTCCATTGGAGGCGATCGCGGCGCTCATTTTCTGGATCGTTGTGGAGACGCCATTCACATCGTCAAGCGTGTCGGTGAACCAGGCCCGGCGTTTATTGGCTAACTCCGGAGCGATGGCACCCTTCATCGCAAGGGAGGCTTCCCTCAGACGGTGACGCGGAGGTGTGCGGAATGCGTAAAGATAGGGACTGAGCAGAGCCACCAGCGGAATGACGGGCCCAACCATCTGTATACTCTCGAGGAAGCGTCCGTCCATCAACTGCTCGAGGAACTGCATCGTGAGGCGGTAAGCAAGACGGCTTGCCATCATGTTCGCCATAAGGAAGGCCCTGCGGCTAGTATCCTCGACCCCCTCGAGTTCTTTAGTCAGTTCCGCCCTCATTGCAGGCTCGTTCAAGGCACCGGAAAGCTCTTTCCAGAGCGAGCGTGGACCAGGATTGGCGAGTTCGAAGATCTTGCCGCTGGCTATCCCTTGGGCCAGGAATGCGAATTTCTCCCCAGCGGTAAAAGTTGTCGGATCCTTCCCCTCCATGAAGCGGGCGAAGGCCTTCTCGACAAGACGGATGGTTGGTGAGGCGGCGTGCCCGTCAAGACGCTTCTTAGCATAGGAGAAGGCAACCTGATAGGTGTCGAGGGCGGCACGGAGCGGATTGCCCGAGTCTCCACGCGGTTCGCAACGACCTTCCCTGATGTGGCGAAGCAGCTGGGTAACGTCCCGGGCTTCAGGGATTTCCGTGGAGGTTTTGCCGGGAATCGTCCCCCCATGATCGTCTGAGCCGCCGAACCAGACCTTACGCCAGGGCTCCTCATGGGTCGGCTGAAGACCGGTGATTATTGTGAACCGCTCAATGTCGGAGGGGGTGAGGCCGAAGAGATAGCGGGTCACGCTGGCAAGAAAGGCCCCTTCACTGCCATTGATCCCCTCGAAGTGTCGGAAAAGCAGTGCCAGCTTCATCAAGTGGACCGGCCTCAGCTTGTGGGAGAGTCCATGGAGGCATTGGGCAACACCATGAGCGAGGTCATGGTGAACGAGATACTGCTGAAGCTCGTAAATGTTAGCCTTGAGCCCCTGGATCTCAGCGTGCTGGCCCTCCGTGATCCCCCAAACCAGGATTGAAACACGGCACCCATCCTCTGGAAAAACGGCCGTCACCGACTCGCTGATAAAGACCCCGGGAAGATGGGCGATCTCGAGACAACCCTCGATCGAGTCATCATCCGTGAAGGTGAAAAAATCCATCCCGGCTCGGCGCAGCTGCTCAAGAAGGAGCTTCGGATCGGAAACGCTCGCCGGAACATTCAAGCGGCGCAGCAGCCACTCAGGGGAGCGGAGGCTGTGACGGGTATGGAGATGGAGGTCGACGAGCGCCATGGGATTTATTCAACGGATCCTTTAATGTCCGCTACCGCGCCATTGGTCGAGCCATCTTGCGTAAGTTGTGACCTGGCGTTTCTCGACAGCCCTCTTGATACAGGCAATCGCATGGTCGCGGATCGACTGATGATCCCAGTCGGGGGGATGAAGCCCTATCCGAAGCAGGGGTGCCGACTTTAGACGCTTAGCAAGCAACTCATTCCAGAGAAGACTGACTCCCCGGCGCCACGGAGCTCTCACACTATAGACCATGCTGCGGGCGCGGAATGATCGTCCTTCTTTGCAGTCATCCTTGCAGTCAATAACCTCACCAATCCGGGTCGTGTAGTCGAATCCCATATTTCTGACTGCTAACTCGGCTTCTTTTCCAAGTAGCCAGGCAGGGGCGATGAAGCCCACAGGCGTGATGCCACATGCCTCAAGCGCCTCTTTACCTTGAAGGAGCAGTGCGGTGGCCTCTTCCCTTGACAGGTCATGGAACTCCCCCTCCCCCGCGGTATAGGAACGGGTGATTATTTTAGTCGCCAGACCCTCGCCCTGTTTCGTCTGCCTCAGATGATAAAATCCATGCTGTACTGCTTCATGTCCCTGTCCAGCGACTTCACGAAGCCACTCCACGAACGTTGGATCCGCATTGATCCTGCCCTTGTGATGATGGTCCGGAATCACAAGTAGTGAAGTCACAGTCACCCCCACAGTCTTAAGATCCTT
This sequence comes from Verrucomicrobiota bacterium, assembly GCA_021413925.1. Taxonomy (NCBI): domain Bacteria; kingdom Pseudomonadati; phylum Verrucomicrobiota; species Verrucomicrobiota bacterium. The sequence continues at coordinate 156,699 of JAIOPL010000002.1, read as the reverse complement.
AAGCATCTCGACAACCCGTTCCCGGGTCACGGTAGAGACATCATGAATCGAAACCACCAGTGATGGATCCAAGTTTTCCTTCCCGGTTAAAGTAAGCCGATCGGCCGGTGTGAGGGGTGCAGTTTGCATTGGCCGCAGGGTGTGTTATCTGATGTAGTCAATAGCTTCACGCAATGCCAGACGAGACACCCGATTCCCAAAACAGCAACTCCTCCAAGCCAAAGCGCCCCCCCGGCGCTCCGGAGCCTCAATTCAACTGGCGCGGCCTGCTCCTATTCGCGATTGCCTTCGCCCTGATCGGCGGCGCCTTCCTGTTCCGGGGCTCCAGCATGGTCGCGACGGATGAGATCACCCTGCCGAAATTCGAAAGCCTGCTCAAGGAGGGCAAGATCATCTCTACCCAGGACAAGCCCATGGAACTGGTCATCGAGGAGGGGCGCAATACCCAGTACCTCTCCGGCTATTATCGGAAAAAAGCAGTTCCTCCAGCCACCGAGGAAATCCCGACCCCTTTCAAGACCTCCGTCTACATGCCCTTCAATGGCACGACCCTGGAAAAGGAACTCGCAGCAGCTGGCATCACTCCGAACGTCCGTCCTGAATCGAACATGCTGGCCTCGACCATCCTGAACATCCTGCCGATTGCCCTCTTTCTCGTCGTCCTCTACTTCTTCTTCCGCTCGCAGATCAAGATGGCGGGACGCGGCGCCATGAACTTCGGCAAAAGCAAGGCCAAGATGCTCGCCAAGGAGAAGAATAAGATCACCTTCAAGGACGTCGCCGGCGTCGAAGAGGCAAAGGACGAGGTCCAGGAGCTCGTGGAATTCCTCAAAGATCCCAAGAAATTCCAGAAACTGGGCGGCCGCATCCCCAAGGGCGTCCTCATGATCGGTGCACCCGGCACTGGCAAAACTCTGCTAGCCCGTGCCATTGCCGGCGAAGCCGATGTCCCCTTCTTCAACATCAGCGGTTCGGATTTTGTCGAAATGTTTGTCGGTGTCGGAGCCTCGCGCGTCCGCGACATGTTCGAACAGGGTCGTAAGAATGCCCCCTGCCTCATCTTCATCGACGAGATCGACGCCGTCGGCCGTCATCGCGGCCATGGAGTCGGCGGCGGACATGATGAACGCGAGCAAACCCTTAATCAACTCCTCGTGGAGATGGACGGATTCGACGCGCAGGACGGCGTCATCATCATCGCCGCCACCAACCGCCCCGATGTCCTTGATCCAGCGTTGCTGCGTCCGGGCCGCTTCGATCGTCAGGTCACCGTCAGCCTCCCTGATGTGAAGGGTCGTGAAGAAATCCTCCGGGTCCATGCCAAGAAGGTGAAACTCTCCGAATCGGTCGACCTGAGCCTGATTGCAAGAGGTACCCCCGGTTACTCCGGCGCGGAACTCGCGAATGTCCTCAATGAAGCAGCCCTCATGGCTGCCCGCAAGGGACAATCATCGATCGAACAGCCCGATCTCGAAGAGGCCCGTGACAAAGTTCGCTGGGGCAAGGAGCGCCGCAGTATGGCAATGAGTGAGCAGGAAAAAACCTCCACCGCCTGGCATGAGGCGGGCCATGCCCTGCTCAATGTGGTGATCGACCATACTCATCCGCTTCACAAGGTCACTATCATCCCGCGTGGCCAGTACCTGGGAGCCACCATGTACCTTCCCGAGGGCGACAAGTACGCCACCCAGCGCAAGGAGGCCCTCGCCATGTTGATCATGACCATGGGTGGACGCATCGCTGAGGAAATGTTCACAGGGGATGTCTCCAATGGTGCTTCCGGCGACATCGCCCAGGCTACAAAACTCGCCCGACGTATGGTCTGCGAGTGGGGTATGAGCAACCTTGGCATGATCCGCTTCAGCGATGAAAATGAACTTGTCTTCATGGGCCGTGACGCTGGCCGCTCGCGCGAATACAGCGAATCCACAGCTCAACAGATCGACAGCGAGGTCAAGCGCCTCATCGACGATGCCTACCGCCAAGCCACGGAGGTCCTTGAGGTGCAGAAAGAGAAGGTGAAACTTATCGCCCATGCCTTGTTGGAATTTGAAACCCTCGAGGGTTCACAAGTTGAGGATCTGATCAATCTCGGCTACATGCGTAATCCTCCCGTGATCGCCCAGAAGCCGCCTCCACTCCCGCCCCCACCTTCGAATACCCCTTCCGCCGAAGTGAGCAAACCGATTGAGCCGGACTACCCGACGGGTGGACTGCCGGCTCCGGTTCCGGCTTGAAATTACCTCTTCTCCTCAGCAGGTTCAGTCGCATGAAACGCCATCTTCCCCTCCTGCTGCTCATAGGTCTTTTCGGATCCGCAGTTGCCGCAACAGCCCACCCTTCCCAGTTCCACTCTCAGGATATGGCGGGAGTAGCTCGGGCGGGTTTCCTTCATCCTCTGACCGGAATTGATCATTTTCTTGTCATGGTGGCCGTGGGTCTCTGGGCCGTTCAGATAGGCGGTCGCGCCCTCTGGCTTCTCCCCTCCTCCTTCGTCGGCTCCATGATGATTGGAGGCGCCATGGGCCTGGACCTCTGCGGAGTCCATCAACCTTTTGTCGAGCATGGCATCCTCGCTTCGATTGTCCTGCTCGGTGCGGCCTTGGGTATGGCCTGGCGCCCTTCCCTGCTGATTTCCTCCCTCTGCGTCGGTGCAGCAGGACTCTGTCATGGTTATATCCATGGCTCGGAGATGCCATCAGGAGTTCTTCCTGTCATGTTCTTTGCTGGCATGATCATCGTCACCTCACTACTCCATGCCAGTGGTGTGGGCGCAGGATTGCTCCTTCGGGATCAAAAATTTGCCATGCTGATGCGGACCGCCGGACTCTGCCTCCTCGCTTTTGCGGTCTACGACTTCTATTTCTAGGTTTAATCACCGGACCAAGACCGAGTCATCACAAGACTCAACGGACTTTCCCTTTCGGGGAGGTATCCGTAAAGTGAAGCTTCACTCATGAAGGGAAAACCACTGCTTCGACTTGCTATCGTTCTGCTTGTGCTCGCGGCGGTTCTCTGGCCGGTTTGCCGCCTGACACTGCACAGGGCCACTCCGCAAGCAGTGATGCCGATAGCAAGCTCAACGGAGACCCACACATCCTCTACTCCGGATGCCTCTGATCTCTTGAACCTGGGAAAGAGGCCGACACTACGAGCCACACTGCTCCTCCATGCAGCCCCCTCACCACAGCATTGCCTGATCACTCAGGCAGGAAGGAAACTGCTCACCGAGAAAGATCAGATCTCCCGGGGCGAATACCGAACTGCTAGTGAGATAACCAAAGGTGAAGATCTGCTGATCTCCGCGGATTGGGGCGACGAAGAACCACATGCCCTCCGTCTCGAGGTGCTGGTTCATGGCTATCAGGCACCGCTTGAAAAAAGCTTCTGGGGCCAGAAAACCGTGGAGGATACCCTTTCCATTCCCGAGTCCTTCCTGCCATGAGCACACCGCACCATGAGAGAGAGCCGATGCTCCGCATCGAGGATCTGACGGTGAGTTATCACCGGGTTCCCGCGATCCATCACCTCTCGCTCTCACTTTCCTCGGGACACTGCGTGGGTCTTTTCGGTCCGAATGGTGCTGGTAAATCGACACTTCTTAAATCTGTTGCCGGATTGTTAAATCCGGAAACGGGTCGCATCCTCATTGAAGGAATCGCCCTTGATCAAGCGGCCTCCCTCATCGCCTACCTTCCCCAGCGAGAATCGGTGGACTGGGACTTTCCGGTGACAGTACGCGGACTTGTCGAGATGGGGCGCTATCATCAGGTTGGACTTATTGGATCATTTTCCCAACGCGATCAGACGGCCGTTGAGGAGGCTCTGGAACTCTTCAGCCTGACACCGCTGGCACGCCGCCAGATCAAGGAACTCTCCGGAGGCCAGCAGCAGAGGGCCTTCCTCGCGCGTGCCTGGGCCCAGGAGGCAGACCTCTACCTTCTCGACGAGCCGTTCGCTGGACTCGACCGTACCAGCGCAGCAGCCCTAGCATCCGCCCTAGGGACTCTTCGAGAGCGGGGGAAACTCCTGCTAGTCTCACACCATGCCCTGGCAGAAGCAGAGTCCCTCTTCGACACTGCTATCCTACTCAACGGAGAGCTAGTTGCCTGCGGTCCCACATCGGAAGCCCTCAGTCCTCAAAATCTAGAGTGCGCCTATGGCACGGCGATCTACTCCGGGACTCATTATCATTCCTGACGATGAACTGGTTTTCTCATTTTCTCTCCTTGCTGGTTGAGCCGTTCGGCTACTCGTTCATGCAACGAGCGCTTCTCTCCTGCGCACTGATAGGATTCACGAACGGATTTCTCGGGACTTTCATCATCCTGCGGCGCCAGGCCCTACTGGCAGATGCGCTCTCCCATTCCCTCCTGCCGGGCCTTGCTGTGGCAGCAATGATCGTCGGCCTTTCCCCTGGGGGACTGCTCCTGGGGGGATTGATTGCGGCCCTCTTCGTGGCGCTGGGAGCACAGGTCATGGCCAGAAACTCACGCCTGAAGGAAGAGACCGCCGTCGCCTCGCTCTACATCATCGCTTTCGCACTCGGAATCGTTTTGATCCGTTTTGCCAAGGTGAAGGTCGATCTAACCCATTTTCTTTTCGGTAATATCCTGGGTGTCGGTAATGGCGACCTCTGGATTGCCTACGGAGCAGCCTTCTTGACGCTCGGTACCCTAGTACTCTTCCAGCGTCCCCTGCTCCTGACCCTGTTCGACGTGGCGGTAGCTCAGGCCTCTGGTGTCAGAGTGCGATGGGTAGAGACGGGTCTGCTGGCGCTGACCGTTCTAGGTCTAGTTGCCTCATTACAAGCCGTGGGAGTCCTTCTCTCGCTGGGCCTTCTGATCATACCCGCAGCTACGGCCTACCTGTTGACCGATTCGTTCAACAGAATGCTCTGGGGCGGCGCTTTTCTCGGGATGATATGCGCTGTGGGAGGACTCTTTATCTCCTTCTTTGCCAATATTCCTTCGGGCCCCTGTATCGTGATGCTGATGGCCGTGTTTCTGGGGGCCGCGTATCTCTTCTCTCCTCGATACGGAGTGCTTTTCAAACTCATCAGAGGTCGCCACTACCATGAAGAATCTCTGGAACGCTGGGAAGGCCATCAGGGGCACGACCATCAGGTTCCGGAAAAGAGTTCGGATAAGGAATCCAAGCCATGACCGAATCATCACGCCCCTCGACCTCCGCACCCATTGGTGTCTTTGACTCCGGCATCGGCGGACTGACCGTTGTCTCGGAACTCCGCCGCGCCCTTCCGCAGGAGCGAATCCTCTATGTCGGGGATACGGCACGCGTTCCGTACGGAGGCAAGAGCGCCGAAACCGTGACGCGCTATAGTCGTGAGATCTCCGACCTGCTTATTGCCGAGGGTGCCAAGATGATCGTCGTTGCCTGCAATACAGCCTCCGCCCTGGCCGTTCCCTCAATTGCCCCTAATTATCCGATTCCCATGCTCGGCGTGCTGGAGCCCGGTGCCGCCGCCGCCGTCAAGGCGACACGGAGCGGCAGGATCGGGGTGATCGGAACCCGGGCCACCATTGCGAGCGAGGCCTATACGAAGGCGATTGCTCGACTCAATCCTGAGCTTACCATCAATGCCATCGCCTGCCCCCTCTTGGTTCCCCTGATCGAGGAAGGACTGCTTGATGACGAGATCACCGAGGCCGTCCTGCGCCGCTACCTTGTGCCGATGCTGGCGGAAGGCATCGATACATTGGTGCTCGGTTGCACCCATTACCCGCTGCTGAAAGGAGCGATCGCCAGAATTTGCGGGCCCGAGGTATCACTTGTTGATTCTGCGGAAAACTGCGCCCTTGCTGTCAAAGGACTGCTGGATTCCGATCCCGCTAGAGAATTATCTCCGAGACTTGATATCCTACTCACCGATTCCTCTGAGGGTTTCCTTCGGATCGCGGAAAGGTCCCTTGCTCTCACGATCGATTCTCTCTCGGTCAGACGGGTGGGCAATTAGAGCTCCAAATATCATGACACGGAAACAACGCGCGGAGGAACTGGCCCGGGAACTTCCTAAGATCTACCCGGATGCCCACTGCGAACTCGATTTTAAGAACCCACTGGAGCTCCTCGTCGCCACGATCCTCTCAGCCCAGTGCACCGATGTCCGGGTCAATATAGTGACCAAGGCACTCTTCAAACGCTGCAAGGTCGCAAAAGACTACGCTGTAATACCACAAGAAGAACTCGAGGAAATCGTCCGCTCCACAGGCTTCTACCGTAACAAGGCCAAGTCACTTCGCGGCATGGGAGCCGCCCTCGTGGAACGCCATGCTGGAAAAGTCCCCTCTACCATGGAAGAGCTCTCCGCCATTCCCGGGGCGGGGCGCAAGACGGCGAATGTCGTCCTTGGGAATGCATTCCATATCAATGAGGGCGTCGTCGTCGACACCCATGTCGGCAGACTTTCCCTGCGGCTCGGCCTGACAAAAAACACCAATCCTGTGAAGGTCGAGCAGGACCTCATGGAGCTGTTTTTACAAGATTCCTGGACCGACCTCAGCCACTGGCTGATCTGGCACGGACGCCGCCGCTGCAAGGCTCGTAATCCTGACTGCAAGGAATGTGAACTGCGTAGTCTTTGTCCGAGCATTGATAATCCGGACCGATTTCTGCAAAAATAGACATTCATCTGGAACCATCCTGTAAACCATAGACCAATCCTTCCCATGAAAAAAATCATCCTCTCATTCGTAGCCCTAATTCTGCTGATCCTGATCGGCGGAGTCGGCTATATCTACTTCTCTCTGAACACGCTGGTGAAAAAAGCGGTCGAAACCGTCGGCCCAACCATTACCAAGACCCATGTCGGCCTCGCCTCGGCCAATCTCTCTCCCTTCTCGGGAAGCGGCAGACTGAGCGGCTTCGTCATCGGTAATCCCGAGGGCTTCCAGGGACCCTACGCCCTGAAGCTCGGCAGTATCGCGGTAAGCGTCGATAAGTCGACTATCCTGAAGGATACCATCGTCGTGAACTCGATCATCATCCGTAATCCTGCGGTGGCCCTGATCGGAACTCCCTTTGGGAACAACCTCGGCAAACTGCTCCAGAACATCAAATCGGGATCCTCATCAAAATCAAAAGAGGAAAACAGCTCCTCATCAGGAGCATCCAAGAAATTCATCGTCAAGGAAGTCGTGATCTCGGGCGCCAAGGTTGATGTGGCAGCCAGTGCCTTGGATCAGAAGATCCAGCAAACCCTTCCCATTCCAGACATCACCCTCCGGAATATTGGCAGCGATGGGAGCGGAGTTTCGGCACGCGATGTCGCCATGCAAATCATTACCCCGCTACTCAACGCGGCCGCAAAGGAAGGAATCAACACTCTCTCCAAGCAGGGCCTCCGGCAACTTCAGCAAAAGGGCGCCCAAGAACTCGGTAAGGATCTCAACAAGGCTCTGCCGGGACTCTTCAAATAACGCATCAAAGTCTCATCAATCCTTCCAGAAAAAGAGGAGTAAAGTCAGTACCCCGCCTATCGCGTAGAGCATCCAGGTTTCGGAAACCACATAGGGGAAACCCATGATAGCAACCGCCAGTAGCATCGTTTTGAAAGAGGACTGCTTCTTCCCGTAAACGAACGCCCCCAATCCGATCGCCCCGAAGAGAACTTGTCCAAACAGATTAGCGGCGGTGAAAATCACGCCTTTTTAACAAAACAGGCTTTGAGGCCGACGGACATCCCATCGACCTTGCAGGAGATCTCATGATCGCCCTCACCTAGCTTGATGGGCTTGGACTTGGATCCCCCCTTGAGAACGGAGGTGCCCCCCAGTTTGAGATCCTTGATCAGGACGACACAGTCGCCGTCAGCCAACACAACCCCGTAGGCATCTTTGACGATGCGTGGACCATCAGGCACTTCCTCCTCTGGGGCTTTATTCCATTCAAAGCCACAGGTGACGCACTCCCATTTGTCGGGGTGGGCGATCACCTCCTCCATCGTGCACTCAGGGCAGGCGGGCTCGCCCATCAGAGCTTTGCGATGATCGCGTTCAGAGTTTGGCTAGGGCGAAGCGCTGCATTGGCCTTCGCATCGTCGGGTAGGTAGTAGCCGCCGACATCGACAGCCTTCCCCTGCACGGCATTAAGTTCGGCGACGATCTTCTCCTCATTGGCAGTCAGTTCCCCGGCAATCGGAATGAAGAGAGCATTCAATTCGGAATCCTGCGTCTGAGCAGCAAGGGCCTGAGCCCAATAGAGGGCGATGTAGAAGTGGCTGCCACGGTTATCGATGGTGCCAAGCTTGCGTCCGGGAGACTTGTCATTCTCAAGGAACTTGCCGGTCGCCGCATCGAGGGTCTCGGCCAAAACCTTGGCCTTGGCGTTACCGAAGGTTTCGGCGATATGCTCGAAGGAGGGGGCAAGCGCGAAGAACTCGCCTAGGGAATCCCAGCGGAGGTAGTTATCCTCCAGGAACTGCTGCACATGTTTTGGAGCAGATCCTCCGGCACCCGTCTCGAAGAGGCCACCACCGTTCATAAGCGGGACAATGGAGAGCATCTTGGCGCTGGTGCCGACCTCTAGGATCGGGAAGAGATCTGTTAGATAATCGCGCAGCACATTGCCTGTAACCGAGATGGTGTCCTTACCTAGGACGATCCGCTCGAGACTCAGCTTGCAGGCCTCGGCAGGAGGTAAGATGCGGATATCGAGACCCGTGGTATCGTGCTCGGCAAGATAGGTCTTCACCTTGGCAATGATCGCGGTGTCGTGAGCGCGCTTCTCGTCCAGCCAGAAGATGGCAGGATCCCCGGTGGCGCGGGCGCGGTTCACTGCGAGCTTCACCCAATCCTGGATCGGCGCATCCTTGGTCTGACAGGCGCGCCAGATATCCCCCTGCTCAACGGCGGTCTCAAGCAGCACCTTGCCGGAGGCATCCGTGACACGGACGACGCCATTTCCGGGAATCTCGAATGTCTTGTTGTGAGAGCCGTACTCCTCGGCGGCCTGGGCCATGAGACCGACATTCGGAACAGATCCCATGGTCTTCGGATCGAGAGCACCCTGCTTCTTGCAGAAATCAATGACTGCCTGATAGACGCCCGCATAGCAGCTGTCAGGAATGACTGCAAGGGTGTCCTGAGTCTTGCCTGCGGAATCCCACATCTTACCCCCGGCACGGATCATGGCTGGCATCGAGGCATCCACGATGACATCGCTAGGGACATGGAGATTGGTGATTCCCTTGTCGGAGTTGACCATGGCAATCGCCGGTCCATTGGCTAGAGCCTGCTGTATATCGGCCTCAATTGCGGCCTTCTGGTCAGCAGGCAGCGTCTGGATCTTGGCGACAAGATCCCCGAAGCCATTCTTGAAATCGACTCCGAGCTCCTGAATCACCGCAGCGTGTTTGGTGATCAGGTCCTTGAAGAAGACCTCGACCGCATGGCCGAAGATAATCGGGTCGGAGACTTTCATCATTGTCGCCTTCATGTGGAGGGAGAAGAGGACTCCATCCACTTTTGCTCTCGAGATCTGCTCGCCGAGGAAAGCGACAAGGGCCTTCTTGCTCATCACCGTGCTATCGATAATCTCACCGGCCTTAAGCGGGGTCTTCTCCTTGAGAATTTTTGTACTGCCGTCAGCTCCCACGAACTCGATCTTCACATCGGTCGCTGAGGGAACGGTCACTGACTTCTCATTCGAGAAGAAGTCGTTCTTCCCCATGGTAGCCACGCTGGTCTTGGAATCGGGGCTCCATTCACCCATGGAGTGGGGATGCTTGCGAGCGTACTCCTTGACGGCCTTCGGCGCACGACGGTCTGAGTTCCCCTCGCGAAGGACAGGGTTGACGGCGCTCCCCTTGATCTTGTCGTAGCAGGCACGGATCTCATTCTCCGCCTCTGTCTGCGGAGTGTCGGGATAGTCGGGCAGCTTGTAGCCCTTCGACTGCAGTTCGGCGATCGCAGCCTTCAGCTGGGGAATCGAGGCGCTGATGTTCGGAAGCTTGATAATGTTCGCCTCAGGGCGAAGTGTTAGGGCTCCCAATTCAGCAAGAGCGTCATCGATTTTCTGATCCTCAGTCAGGAAATCGGGGAAGGCCGCGATAATGCGACCAGCAAGGGAGATGTCGCGGAGTTCTACGGAGATCCCGGCATGCTTCGTGAAGGCCTGAACAATCGGCAGGAAGGAATAGGTGGCAAGGGCAGGGGCCTCGTCGGTCTTGGTGTAGAAAATGGTAGGCTTGGACATGATGGCGTAGAGAATAAGTGAAGCGTTGGAGTGTTGAAGAGTTAAAAGGCGAAAGAATACAAAAGTAATTCGCAACTTCCACTTTTCCCTAACCCCCTTTCACGCTAGCCTTGGCTGACTATGGGCAAAACGCTTCTTGATAAAGTCTGGGAGGAACACACCGTTCGCACGCTCCCCGACGGTAGGACTCAACTTCTGATCGGCACCCACCTCATCCACGAGGTCACCAGTCCCCAGGCCTTCGGCATGGTACGTGACCTTGGCCTGAAAGTTCTCTATCCGAACCGCACCTTCGCGACCGTCGATCACATCGTCCCGACCGATCAGCGCGCCGAACCCTTCTCCGATCCGCTTGCCGATGCGATGGTGAAGGAACTGCGCAAGAATTGTGCCGAGAGCGGAGTCACCTTCTTTGACCTTCCTTCGGGGAATCAAGGTATCGTCCATATCGTAGGTCCGGAACAGGGGATCACCCAGCCCGGCACCACGATCGCCTGCGGTGACTCCCACACCTCGACCCACGGAGCCTTCGGAGCGATCGCCTTCGGTATCGGCACGAGCCAGGTGCGCGACGTCCTCGCCACCCAGACCATGGCAATCGGGAAGCCCAAGGTCCGCCGCATCAATGTCGACGGAAAGCTCGCCCCCGGCGTCTATTCCAAGGATGTCATTCTCCATATCATCCGTCACCTCGGGGTGAACGGCGGCATCGGCTACGCCTACGAGTTCGCAGGCTCGACATTCGACGCTTTCACCCAGGAAGAACGTATGACCGTCTGCAACATGTCGATTGAGGGCGGGGCCCGCGTCGGCTATGTGAACCCGGACGAGACCACCTTCGAATATCTGCGCGGCCGCCCCTACTCCCCTAAGGGAGCCGAGTGGGATGCGGCAGTCGCACGCTGGAAGGCCGTGGCCTCGGACAAGGATGCCGTTTACGACGACATCGTGAATTTCAAGGCCGAGGAGATTCTCCCTACCATCACCTGGGGGATTACCCCCGGACAGGCGATCTTTATCGATGAGGCGATCCCCAATCCCGACGACCTCCCCGAGAAGGACCGCGCAACCGCCCATGAGGCTATCGAGCACATGAAGCTCACTGCCGGCACCCCTGCGATCGGTATCAAGATCGATGTCGCCTTCCTCGGCAGTTGCACTAACGGACGCCTCTCTGATCTCCAGGAAGTTGCCAAGCATATCCGCGGTCGCAAGGTCGCCTCGCATGTGAAGGCGATAGTCGTTCCCGGATCACAGGGAGTGGCCTCCGTTGCCGAGAAGATGGGACTGGCGGAGATCTTCCGTGAGGCTGGCTTTGAGTGGCGCGGTGCCGGTTGCTCCATGTGCCTTGGCATGAATCCCGACAAACTCGTCGGGGACCAACTCTGCGCCAGCTCCAGCAACCGCAACTTCAAGGGCCGCCAGGGTAGTCCGACCGGACGCACCATGCTCATGAGTCCGCTCATGGTCGCCGCCGCCGCTCTCACCGGCGAAGTAAGCGACGCCCGCAAGGTCTTCGGAATCAACTAAAGGCAAAGGATGAAGGATGAGGTATGAAGTATGAAAAACCTGATTTCCTAACCTTTAAACTTTGAGCAAAACACGCTGTATCCCGTAAGTCCGTACATTCCAATAAATCTAGAAAAATCGGCCCAAGAGCTGCCACCATCCCTCTCCACTCATCCCTCTCCACTCATCCCTTTTCATACTTCATCCTTCATAATTCTTACTTTCCCATTCCATGTCCCTCGAAAAAATCACTCAGATCTCCGGACGCGGCGTCTTCGTCCCCGGCGATGACATCGACACCGACCGTATCATTCCAGCCCGCTTCATGAAGTGCGTCACCTTCGACGGACTTGGAGAGTTCGCCTTTGCCGACGCCAAGCTTGCCGAGAAGGCTGCAGGCAGGCTCCATGCCCTTGATGATTCGCGATTCAACGGAGCCACCATCCTGATCTCCGGATCGAACTTCGGCTGTGGCAGCTCCCGGGAGCATGCCCCTCAGGCCCTCTACCGCTACGGCTTCCGCGCCATCATTGCAGAGAGCTTTGCCGAGATCTTTTTCGGCAACTCGACGACACTTGGCATCCCCTGTGTGAAGATGTCCAAGAATGATATCGCCGATCTCGCGGCGCTCATCGAAAAGAACCCCTCCATTCAAGTCACCATCGATCTCACCGAGAGCAAAGTGACCACCGATGATGTCGATTTCGCAGCCGAGTTCTCGCTCCCGGGACATGCCCGTGAGCCTCTCATGAACGGCCGCTGGGATTCCATCGCCGACCTCGTCGATGGCCTTGAGGATGTGAAGGCCCGCGTCGCGGCGATACCGTATCTCGCTACAAAATAAACCCTTCATGAAAGGAACAAAAAAACTGTTCCGGACGTTTGCAGGTGCTTTTGCTCTCTTGGTATTGGGTATCTCGGAGATGCCTGCAGCCACGTGGTCGTTTGCCGTGGCCGGAGACGACCGAACGGATGTGCGCGCGGACAAGGTCGATCCTACCGGCATTCACACCGAGGCACTAGCCAAGCTGATGCAGGCTCTCTCAACCGCCAAGCCGGCTTTCCTACTCTTCACGGGGGATCTCGTCTATGGAGACACTATGCGGATCCCTAAGAAGATCGCGGAACAGTTCGCTGACTGGAAGAAACTCGTCGCCACGAATGCTCCCGGCCTGACCATCCTTCCTGTAAGAGGTAATCACGAGACGCTTGGGGATATCGAGGGAACCGCCTGGCTGGCTGCCTTCGAACCCGATCTGACTTCCAACAGGGTCAGCTACTTCCCCGGACAAAAAGGCTTCAGCTACTCCTATATCGTCCCGGGCCATCCCGAGACGGCAGTGATTGCGCTCGACCAGTACAATCCAGCCGCTCCTCACAAGGTCGATCTTGTCGGCCTCGCAGCAGCCCTCAAGGAACTGAAGGCCAAGGGCGTGAAGAACATCTTTGTCTATGCCCACGAGGAGGCCTTCACCGCAGGATGTCATCCCGACGCAGACAACATGGCTGCGCACCCCACAGACCGTGACAAATTCCTAGAACTCCTACGCACCAACGGCTGCGAGTATTTCTTTGTCGGCCATGATCACTTCTATGACTGGATGGAGATCCGCAACTGGCGCTGGCCCGCTGACTATGCGCTGAACCAGATCGTGGCCGGGACGGCCGGAGCCCCCTTCTATCCCGACAAGACCTATTTCGGCGCTCATGACGGCTACGAACTGATACGACTCGACCACAGGCAGAACACCTACGGCTATCTCCAGGTCACCGTGAACGATGATCCGAAGCCGGGTGAAAAGCCAGTAAGCGTGAACTTCGTTCCGCTCGCGCTCTGATTCACAGGATCATACGAGCAGGATTTTATCCAAATCAGTCAGAAGTTGAGGCAGTGATTCCTCAATGATTCCCTACACAATCCTATCCTCCACGGTGTCATAGCAGTGAGCTAGAATGTTCCGGAAGGAGATGATCTGACGGTAGTTTGGGATGGCATCCACGAGTTCGGGATCCAGTTTGTAGGAGCGATTGAGAGCCTCCCCGATGATCTCAAAGGATCGCTCCACAGCCAAACGGGTCTTCTCGTCCTCGGAATACTGCTCAAGTTTCAGGCCTGAGACGAACTTCAAGATCTCGCGCCCATGTTTCAGCGCATCTTCCAGATTCTCGCGAAGCTCAGGCTTCATAGACACTGATACCCTGCTCGAGGATATTCCTCTGGAGGGAGGGCCGAGTCACACTGCCGGGAGTCAGCAAATCAACTTTGGAACCAACGGCATCCTGCAACTCATGGAGGAGTCCAAAATAATGATTGGCATATTCCGCAGGCGGCATCTCCTCGAACTGGACTAGTAAATCGAGATCACTTCCCGCACTGGACTCTCCCCGAGCCACAGAACCAAAGACCTTCAGGCTCTTTACCGGACGGCGACTGCACGGTCCTGCAAGGATCTCTTTGAGTTCGGCGAGGGACATGACCTTGCTATACCGCCAAAGAAACGCGAGCGAAAGGGCAAATGCCAGCTTCATTCTTCTGGCACCGCTTCAGAACGAATGAGTCCTTAAAAAAATGAGAATCTGGCAGGCAGGGTTATCCTTCCGCTGCAGGGCGATGGTATTTTAGATGCGGTGCTAGGCGCCCAAGCGCAGCTGTGTGAATCACACTGCAAGCGCAGGGCAACAACGCCCCGCGCTAAAAGACCCAGCCTTTAATCGATGGCGCCGACGGCTTCGCTCACCTCTCCCCGAATATACTCCCGATTGAGCATCGCAATCACGCTCGCCGGGACATTCGCAGGACAGACGGCCTCGCAGGCGTAGTAGTTGGAGCAGTTGCCGAATCCTTCCTCCTGAATGGTGCGGACCATGTTGCGGGCACGGCTCTTGCGCTCGGCCTGGCCCTGAGGCAGGAGTCCAAGATGTGTAACCTTGGCACCGACAAAGAGCATGGGGGAGCTGTTCGGGCAGGCGGCGGCACAGGCTCCGCATCCGATGCAGGCGGCGGCATCCATGGCGGCGTCGGCCACGGGTTTTGGAATCAATGAGGTCGAGGCATCGGGAGCACCACCGGTATGCTCGCTGATGAAGCCACCTGAGCGGATGATGCGATCATAGGCGCTGCGGTTCACCACGAGATCCTTCACGATCGGGAAGGCATCGACGCGGTAGGGCTCGACAGTGATGGTCTGGCCGTTCTGAAACTTGCGCATGTAGACCTGGCAGGCTGCTCCGCGGCCGGGTCCCTGAGGGACGCCGTTGATGACCATGCTGCAGGTACCGCAGATCCCCTCGCGGCAGTCGCTCTCGAAGGCGATCGGTTCCTGACCCTCGGCAATGAAACGGTTATTCACGATGTCGAGCATCTCGAGGAAGGAGCACTCGGAGGGAATCTCTTGGGCGTCGATTTCGACGAATCGGCCCTTACTTGCGATGGAGTCCTGCTTCCAGAGTCTGAGATGAAAATGCATGGTGCTCATAAGAATATGGGGATCGTACGGGCTGGTTACTTGTAGCTGCGGGTCGCTAGGTGGACGGCCTCGTAATGGAGAGGCTCCCTGACGAGTTCAGGTGCATTCCCCTCACCCTGGAACATCCAGGCAAAGACTTCGGCGAACTTGTCATCATGGCGAAGGGCCTCGCCATCCGCCGTCTGGTGCTCGACACGGAAGTGACCGCCGCACGATTCCTCACGGGTCAGGGCGTCGAGGCAGAGCAGCTCGCCGAACTCAAGGAAGTCGGCGACGCGACCGGCGCGCTCGAGGGACTGGTTCAGATCGGCTCCTGTGCCGGGAACGGCGATTTCTTTCCAGAAGCGCTCGCGCAGTGCGCGGATCTCGGCGATCGCCTTTTCCAGACTCTCCTTGCTGCGGGCCATGCCGCACTGATCCCACATGATCAGTCCGAGCAGGCGGTGGAACTCATCGGCAGGGACGCGGCCCTTCACGGCAAGCAGCTTCTCCACGTGCTCGCGGACTTCCTGCTCGGTTTTCTTAAACTCGGGCATGTCGGTCGAGATCTTCTTTCCAAATTGGGTGGAGAGATACTCGCCAAGGGTATTCGGAATGACGAAGTAGCCGTCGGCCAGTCCCTGCATGAGGGCCGAGGCACCAAGGCGGTTGGCGCCATGGTCTGAGAAGTTCGCCTCACCCAGCACATGGAGGCCTGGGATGGTGCTCATGAGGTTATAATCCACCCAGAGTCCACCCATCGTGTAGTGGAGGGCAGGATAGATGCGCATAGGGCGCTCATAGGCATTCTCACCCGTGATGTTCTGATACATCTCGAAGAGGTTGCCGTAGCGTTCCTGAATGGCGTGCTTGCCGAGGCGCTTGATGGCATCCGCAAAATCGAGATAGACGCCGAGTCCTCCGGGGCCGACACCTCGGCCCTCGTCGCAGGCTTCCTTGGCACTACGGGAGGCGATGTCGCGGGGAGCGAGGTTGCCGTAGCTGGGGTACTTCCTCTCAAGATAGTAATCGCGCTCTTCCTCGGGAATATCCTTCGGGGCGCGGGTATCGCCCTTGGCCTTAGGAACCCAGACGCGGCCGTCGTTGCGGAGGGACTCGGACATGAGGGTCAACTTCGACTGATAGTCGCCGGCGACCGGGATGCAGGTGGGATGGATCTGGGTGTAGCAGGGATTTGCGAAGGCGGCACCCCGCTTGTAGGCGCGCCAGGTGGCGGTGACGTTCGACCCGCGGGCGTTCGTCGAGAGGTAATAGACGTTGCTGTAGCCCCCGGTGCAGAGCAGGACGGTGTCGGCCGCATGGCTGGTGATCTCGCCGGTAATGAGGTCGCGGGTGACGATCCCCTTCGCGTGTCCATCAACAAGGACAAGATCGAGCATCTCGGAGTTCTCATGCATCTTGACCCGGCCAAGCCCGATCTGGGCACTCAGAGCGGAGTAGGCACCGAGGAGAAGCTGCTGGCCAGTCTGGCCCTTCGCATAGAATGTGCGTGAGACTTGGGCGCCGCCGAAGGAGCGGTTCGCAAGCTCGCCACCGTACTCACGGGCGAAGGGGACACCTTGGGAGACGCACTCGTCGATGATGGTGCCGCTGACCTCGGCAAGGCGGTAGACATTCGCCTCGCGTGCGCGGAAGTCCCCTCCCTTGATCGTGTCGTAGAACAGGCGCCAGACGCTGTCTCCGTCGTTTTGGTAATTCTTGGCGGCATTGATGCCACCCTGCGCTGCGATGGAGTGGGCGCGACGAGGGCTGTCGTGGAAGCAGAAGGTCTCCACCTCATAGCCGAGCTCGGCAAGTGTGGCGGATGCGGAGGAACCGGCGAGTCCGGTGCCGACGACGATAACCTTGAACTTCCGCTTGTTGGCCGGGCTGATGAGCTTGGCGTTGTTCTTGAACGAGGTCCATTTCTTCTCAATCGGACCTTCGGGGATTTTGGCATCAAGAATCATGGTCGTGAAAGGTCGTGGGGTTTAGGGAATTCCTTAGCGGCAGAGGGCGCAGGCGGGGATATAGCGGAGGATGCCGAAGAAGACGGCAAGAGGTATGGAGACGTATCCGGCGAAAATGATCCAGGCAATGGCGCGGCCCCCTTTCTCGAAGAGCGGGCGCATCGTCGCTGTGGTGATCCCGAGCGTCTGGAAGAGACTGGCGATGCCGTGACTCAGGTGCATGGCCAGGAGGCCGATCGCGAGGAGATAGAAGCCGGTCACGAAGGGGCTGGAGAACCCGGCGATAACCATGCGGTAGACGTCGTGTCGCCCCTGCTCATCGACCCAGGTCTTGTATTCGGGGGTGAAGGCCTGCCAGGTGAACTCGGCCAGATGGAAGAGGACAAAGGCGAGGACGACCAGGCCGGAGAGACGCATCAGACGGGCGTAGACCGTGGTCTGAAGGTCGTTCTTCACCGCATACTTCTGCGGCCGGGCGGCCAGATTCTCACGCCAGAGGGAAATCGTGAACCAGATGTGGAGAAAGACTGCGAGCAGAAGGCCGATCCGGGCCACCCAAAGGAGCGCGCCGAGGTCCTGAAGCTTCGCGGCGTAGGCATTGATGGCCTCGGGGCCGAGGAAGATGGAGAGATTCCCGAGCAGGTGGGCGATGACAAAAAGGATAAGGATGATGCCGGTGATTGCGACGATCCATTTGCGGCCGATCGAACTGGATAAAAGAGGGATGCAGCAGCCGCAGGATTTCTTCGCCGCTTTCGATGGGGTGGCCGGACTGGTCATGGAATAAGTGGTATAGGGAAAATCCATGTCAGGTTCAAAGCGGAAACATGCTAAAGAGAAAAAAACCGGAATGATCCTAAATATCCAAAATTTCCTCGGAAAGCGTTTCCACGATTTCCCGGCTCCTGTTAAGTGAAGAGTGCTCCCATGACCGCCGACTTGGATACTCCCCTCAATAATGACAAGGAATTGGTCGCGCGCACCCAGGGGGGTGACCCGGGAGCTTTCGACGAACTGATCGTCAAATACACGCCACGGCTCTACGGGCTCGTCTATCACATGACCTCCAATCACGAGGACACGAACGATCTGCTGCAGGATATTTTTTCAAAGGCCTACCGCTCGATGGCGAACTTCCGGGGCAACTCGAGCTTCTATACCTGGATGCACTCGATCGCCGTAAACATGACGATCAACTTCCTCAAGAAGCGCAACCGCCGACAGCATCCCAGCCTGAACGATCCAGACAGCAACATCGAAAACGACCCGGACTTCATCGCGGCAACAAGCAATGGAGACCCGACCAAGGAGGTTTCAATCCATGAACTGCAAAAAAAATTGAACACCGCCATGCAAAAGCTGTCTCATGACCATAGAATCGTCGTGACCATGTTCGATATCCAAGGAGTACCCCATGCAGAAATCGCCAAAATCCTCAAGATCTCAGAGGGAACAGTCCGTTCCCGACTCTTTTACGCACACCGCCAGTTGCAAAACTTCCTGCATGAGTTTAAGAGGAACTAGTAACGAATCACTGACCCGAAAAGATACGCCATGAGTCACGAACCAATGCACAAGGTCATCAAGCTCAAGCGCTACGAACAGCCTCCCGAAGGGTACTATGAGGATTTTCTGCGTGAGTTTCACAGACGTCAACGGGCCGAGCTCCTCAATCCCTCCCTCTCCACGCTCCTTCTGGAGCGACTCTCCGGCCTGTTTTCCGAGTTGAGGGTGCCCGCAATGGCCTTTGCCGGGGCAGCAGTGATCGCTGTAATAGCCAGTATTGCCATCATACGCGAAACACCAAGGCAGGCGACTCCCCGCGCCTATTCCGTTTCCTACAATCCAACCGTGCCCTATTCTCAAGTGCCGGTGACTATTCAGAACGTTCAGAATATGCAGCCCGTCTCGCTAAGGGTGGAGATGCCCACCTCCAGCAAGCCTCAGGGGGGTTCCATGCTCTTCCCTCCCTCTTACCTCTTGCAAGCCCGACCGGCGAACCATGAATCGCCGCTCAGTTTCTGATCTGGCCTCTGATCGCGCCTTAGCGTCAGCGCACCTGAAGAGGCTGCTGATGCTGCCCCTCTTCCTTCTCGCGTTTTCCCTTTCCTCCTCATCCACCTCATCCGCCTCATCAGTCATTGCCTCCACACCCGGCGCAACGGGAGAGTTAAAACGGACGTCAACCGGAACGCCTTCTCTCTCATCCAGGGCTGCCTCGGCGATCAGCAGCGCAAGCATTCAACGCACAGGAGCAGTCGTCAGAGTGCGCGGCACTGATGCCCGTGGTGAACTCAATGGAACCGGCTTCTTCGTCGATCCAACCGGCACGATCTGCACAGTGGCCGATCTGGTCAAGGGATCGGACTCCATCGTGATCGTGAAGGGTGGAAAGGCATATCCCTGCAAAATCCTGGCCCTCGATGAAGGAAGCGGAACCGCTTTTCTCAAACTGATCGGGGAGATGCCTCACTCCGGCGAAAACTTCCTTTCTCCCCGAGCCCTCCCCACGCCGTATCCCTTCACCCCGGCCATCGCAATCGGGTATCCTAGGGAGGAAGATCCATCCATCTCGGTCGGCATGATCACAGGAACAAAAAGCCACGAGGGGGACTACTTCTTTCGTGTGCCTCAACACATGGCCAAAATCCTTCTCACGGAGGGTGAGGCTGGATCCCCCGTCTTTGATCTCGACGGACACCTGATCGGAATGGTCCTTGCCGGCAACTCACAGGCCGGCGATTGCCGAATCCTGCCTTCGGGAGCAATCGAAAAACTCCATATGGATCTTCTCCGCTTCGGCCAACTCCACCAAGGATGGGTTGGCGCGGTGGTGGAGGAAGCCGCCGTTCCGGAGGGCAGCTCCAGCACACGGATCGCTGCCGTGGAACCGGGCAGCCCCGCCGAAGCTGCCGGATTGCAATCCGGAGACATGATTCTAGCACTTGGCACCAGGCGGATCACGCAACCGGACACATTGCTTGAAGCCTCATTCTATCTGACGGCCGGAGAGAGCGTCCCCATGACTATCTGGCGCGGCGGAAAAATCAGTCATGTCGCAATCCACTGCGTTACTCCCCCGGAGGCGAAAAACTATTCCACGGCACCCTGATCCCAAGACGGCGCTTCCTTAACAGAGCGGGAGCGAGGTATTTTGAGGATGACCTGCGACGATGATCGGGGATAGATTGTAGATTCTCTTTCCAATCTTTCACTTTCACAGGGGGGTATAGCTCAGCGGTTAGAGCAGCCGGCTCATAACTGGTTGGTCCCTGGTTCAAATCCAGGTGCCCCTACTTCTCACGAGAATCACGCTCCCACAGTTCCCCAGCTGCCCATGCATTCCCGTCACCGTCGGAGGAAAAGATCAGGCTTCCAGCTGATCATCACATGGTTGGTGATCTCTCTACTGCTTCTGGGCACGGCAGGATTCTTCACTCAGTGGAAGAAGACGCGTCTCGCTGACCTCGAAGCTGGCAGCGGCCTAATGCTCCTACCCCAGGGCGAAATGGAGTTTGCCGATCGGGGTGATGGCCCGGCGGCGCTCGTGATCCACGGATCTCCCGGGGGCTATGATCAGGGTTTGGCCTTTGGCAAGGAACTTGCCAAACGCAGCTTCCGCATCATTTCGATCTCTCGGCCCGGTTACCTTCGCACGCCCTTGCTCACGGGTCTGACTGCGGCGGATCAGGCGGATGCCATTGACGCACTCCTGCAAGGTCTCAATGTCCGCCGTTGTGCCGTACTTGGGGTCTCGGAAGGCTCACCTTGCGCCCTCCAACTGGCGGCCCGTCACCCAGAGAGGGTAGGCTCCCTGGTCTTGCTATCACCCATCGCGGAGAGTCTCACCGGTCCTCCGATTGCCTCCATCGGGTACCACCTCTTCCATGATCTCACCGGGGACTTCGGATGCTGGCTCCTGATGCTCCATCTCAAGATCAATCCCTCGCAGGTCTTTGCCGAAATGATGAAGATCGGATCATCACTCAAGCCCAGTGGATGTGACGCTCTTGCCTCCGAGGCCATGGCCTCCCCGGACCAACGATCCTTCCTCAGCGCACTGGCCCGGAGCATTACTCCCCTCTCGCCACGGGAACCTGGGATTATCAACGACAATGCCCAACTCAAGGACATCCCGTTAATCGCCAAGGATTCCATCCGGGTTCCCACTCTCCTGCTTATAGGAGAGCATGACAGTGGTTCTCCCTATGCGGCTCAGCTCAGGCTGGCCTCGCAGATAACTGACTCCAGAATACTGTTCAGTGAGCAGGCAGGACACATCCTGCCAATCGGCGCGAAATACGCTCGGAATTGGGATTCCATCGCCAACTTCATGAAGTCTCCCGCTTTTTCCTCAATCCCGCGAACTCCGATCCCTGCCGAGAAATCGAGATAATCAACGGAGTCCCAAAAATCGCCCAAAGAGAGCTGGAAAGCAGTCCCTGGATCGTCTTTAATCCAGTTCCGTGAGCACGAGCACCATCTACGAAGCACCAGACGCACTGGGTCGAACCCAACAAGCCATCCAGGAGCATGGAGCTCATCTCCCTGCCAGCGAGCTGCTGGGAGAAACGATGTCACTGAACTTCGGTCCCTCACACCCCTCCACGCATGGAGTGTTCCGAATCGTTCTTGATCTTGACGGCGAGTTGATCACCAAGGCGAAGCCTGAGGTCGGCTATTTGCACCGCGGCGACGAAAAGATCGCTGAGAACATGCAGTACAACCAGTTCGTTCCCTATACGGACCGGCTTGATTATCTCGCCCCCCTTGCCAATAACGTCGCTTACGCCCTAGCGGTTGAGAAGCTCATGGGCTGGGAGCTGCCTCCTCGCGGCAAGGCCATCCGCGTCATCTGCTGCGAGCTTGCCCGCATTTCCGCCCATCTGCTCGGACTGGGCGCAAGCTCCATGGACATTGGGGCGATCACCGTCTTCATCTACACCTTCACGGAGCGGGAAAAGATCTACAATCTCTGCGAGCTTCTCACAGGCGCCCGATTTACCACCAGCTACACCCGTGTCGGAGGCCAGGTGCGCGATCTGCCCGAGAAGTTCCCGGCGCTTCTCAGGGAATTTCTTGACTCCTTCCCGATCGCACTTAACGAGATCTCCAATCTCCTGACACGCAATCCGATCTTCATCGACCGCACGCGCAACATTGGCATCATCTCCAAGGAGGATGCCATCGCTTACGGCCTCACGGGACCCATGCTCCGCGGTTCCGGCGTCGACTATGATGTCCGCAAGGCCCATCCTTATCTCGACTACGAGAAGTATGACTTCGACATCCCCGTTGGCACAGTAGGCGATTGCTACGACCGCTACCTAGTCCGCATCGAGGAGATGCGCCAGAGCTTGAGCATCCTCCGTCAGGCGATCGATACGATTCCTGAGGGCCCCATCAATGTGGTGGACGGCAAGAGCACCCTTCCTCCCAAGGAAGAGGTCCTCAAGGAAATGGAACAGCTCATCCATCACTTCATTATCACCACAGAGGGAATCGACGCGCCCGCTGGCGAGATCTACTCAAGCTGTGAGAACCCCAAGGGAGAACTTGGATTCTATATTCACAGCCTGGGTGGAGGCGTCCCCAACCGTCTGCATATCCGCGCACCGTCGTTCGTGAACCTCAGTATCGTTCCGAAGCTGCTACCCGGACATATGGTCGGCGATGTCGTCACGATCCTAGGATCGATCGACATGGTCTTCGGCGAGTGCGACCGGTAGGCGCCCGAAAGGCGCTAGGAAATAGGTGATGGGGTTAAATCCCCGACGATGGGGATAACTGACACTAGGCGATCTTCCTTAATAGGTCCTATGATGCAGCATACAGGAGGTAGAGAGCCGTCTTCGCTCTCGGCAAGAATCCCGATCACCTGTTACCCATCACCAATTCCCTGAAAATGTGGCTGGCTCAGACCAGCCCTCATTTTACTACTGCTGGTTGAGAATCACTTGCTCCCCCGATCTCCACTTTGCATAGGTAGCGAGCGATTCGGCAATAACGGGAATGGCTGCTGATGCAGACAGGATATCGTCGACGACGACGCTCTTGTTCTCGAGGATCTTGTAATCCTCGAAGAAGCGCTTAAGAACAGCCATGCGGTGAGGAGGAAGGTCATGGACATCCTTGCACGTCTTATACTCGGGATCCCCCACGGGAACAGCGATGACCTTATGATCAAGTTCATCCTGATCCTTCATGACCATGAGCCCGATGGCACGTGCCTTTACAAGTGTCAGTGGATAAACGGGAGTAGCTCCTAGGACAAGAATGTCGAGTGGATCGCCATCATCGGCCAGGGTCTGGGGAATGAACCCGTAGTTGGCGGGGTAATAGACGGCCGAGTGGAGAACCCGATCCAGACAGAGCATCCCGCTCTCCTTGTCCATTTCATACTTATTGGAGCTGCCCATCGGGATTTCGATAATGCACTGAATGATGCCCTCCGAGGATTTTTCTCCAGCAGAAACATCGTGCCAAGGATTCGGTCCGGTCTGCTCGTAAGGTGCGGGTATTTTGATCATGAATTTTTATTAATGGAGAGGGGTTGGATAATTACAGAAGAGAAGGCCGCATTCCAAGTCTTCTTGGAGAAAACAGGAGGTCAATCTATCCCTGTCTGCTCATCATGAACCGCGGATAGGGTCTCGGATTGGGTGATCTTCTTGGCCGGCTGATGTGCCAAGTCACGAATCCAGAGATTGAGGATATAGGTCAGGACAACTGCCACATAGAACTGGCCGATGATCGCCTGGGAGATAGCAAACGCTCGGGCCGGATGAGAGAACGGGACAACGTCCCCGTAACCGAGGGTCGTCTGGGTGACGAAGCTGAAATAGTATAGCTCGTTGAAAGTCTGTTTAAAGGGGGGGGCATTGAGCCCCTTAGCCAACTGAGTCTGAAGATCCTGAAGATGAAAAGCCGATGGATCCATTCTGGAAATCAAGGTGTAAAAGCAAGCGTAGATGGTGGCGATCCAGACATAGAGATTGCAGGCTCCGATCACCTCGTCGAATCCAGCCCTCTTCGATCTGAGAATCTTGAGGACCCAGACTATGGCACCATAGACCATCATACAGAGAGCGCTCCCCTGCAGAGCAATCTCGATTGATTCACCCCAAGGCAGCATGGCTATTCCCCTGACATTGCGGATCGAGAGAATGATCATCGGGATCAGAAAACTGATCAGAAAAAGGGACGCGGTTCGCGTCCAGCCGACGAAAGAGATCAACGCCATCCAGGCCACGGCGATCATCAGGAGCATGGTGACACTCACCGGTAGGTAATAACCGAAAAAGAGGAGGCCCAGCAGGATCATCCCACCAATGAGATGGCGGCGCTCCTCCCATTTTCGTTGATGCAGGGAGTTTGACATCATGGTTACCAGTCCCCCCCGCCGCCGCCCCCGCCACTTTCACCTCCACCGCCGGAAAATCCACCGCCATCTCCCCCGCCCCCACCTTGACCCTGTCCCCCTCCAAAACCACTTCCCAAGCCTCCAAGTAAGAAGCCCGTAGCAGCAGCGGAACCGAGACCCATTCCAGCGCCGGAGCCCGGACCACCCCCACGGCGGTTCCGTCCAGTGATGATCAGCACAATCATCACCAGCAGGAAGAACCCTAGCGGAGAAAAGAGAAAATCCTTGAGCGTCGTGGGCTTCCCATTGGCGTGCCCTGTCCCCTTGTACTCACCCTTGGTTGCCTGCATCACCGCCGTGATCCCCGAGGCAAGGCCGGCACCGTAGTTCCCGGCACGGAAAGCAGGTGCCATTGTCTCCCTTACTATTCTAGTACACAGCACATCGGGCATCGCGCCCTCCAAGCCATACCCGGTCTGGATCCAGGCCTTGTGGTCTTGGACACAGATGATTATCAGCACTCCGTTGGAGGTTTTTTTCTGGCCAATATGCCAGGCCGAGTAGAGCTGCTGCGCGTATTCTTCAATGGATTGCCCATCAGCTAGCTTGGGGTAAACCACCGCCACTATCTGGTTCGAGGTCTGCTTCTCGAATGCTGCGAGCCGCTGATTAAGCTGCGCAATAAGTCCGGGCGTGATTACCCCGGCCTCATCCGTCACATACTGCGTCGGCGCCGGAGGAAGCGCCTCAGCCGACACCTTCCCTAATCCGATCCCAAGCAGGAGCAGCAGACCAAGGAGAAGGTTTCTCAGCATGAGGATCAAATTACTTTGCCGGTGTCGGAGCAGCGCCAAAATCGAATTTCACTGCAGGAGTAGTCTCGGCGCCGGCGGTTGCCTGGAAGTAAGGCTTCTGCTGAAAGCCGAGCATTCCGGCAAAGAGAACCGTCGGGAACGTGCGGATCTTCGTGTCGTAGGCCTGCACGGCGCTGTTGAAGCGACCGCGTTCGACCGAGATGCGGTTCTCCGTCCCCTCTAGCTGGGCCTGGAGGTCGCGGAAGTTGGCAGTAGCCTTCAGATCGGGATAATTCTCCGCCACTACAAGCAGGCGAGAGAGGGCGGAACCGAGCTGACCCTGGGCTTGCTGGAACTGGGCCAATTGGGCCGGATCGGTGGGCGCCTGGTTCTGGTTGATCTGGACTTTACCGACAGAGGCGCGCGCCTCGGTGACCTGAACAATCGTCGACTTCTCGAAGTTGGCGGCGCCCTGCACGGTCTGAACAAGATTCGGAATCAGGTCGGCCCGGCGCTGGTAGACATTCTGAACCTGGGCCCACGAGGCATCGACAGCCTGCGAGTTTCCGACAAGGCCATTGTATGTGCCCACGGCACTTAGAACCAGGAGGACAAGGACACCGAGGATGATGAGGAGTGTTTTATTCATGGGATTTTAGGTGATGGGTAATAGGGATTTGGTGATGGGGTTTTGGTGTTGCTAAAATTACTCAGGTTTCAAGTTTCAGACTTCATGTTTCAAACTCTAGGCATGTCGACGCCTGTCGCGGTCTGCTGCATCACGAGTACGCGATTGATGGCGTTCACGTAGGCTCGGGCAGAGGCCTCGATCACGTCGGTGGAGGCTCCCTTGCCGGTGATGAGTCGTCCATCCCCAAAATCGACTTTCAATGTGACCTCTCCAAGGGCGTCCTGGCCCTCGGTGACAGCCTCGACAAGATAGACGGCGAGGTGGCCGGTCTTCTTCACGATCCGATCGATCGCCTTCATGGCCGCATCGACGGCACCGTTGCCAGGGCTGGTTTCCTCAAGAGTCTCCCCGTTATGCCGCAGCTTGACCGTGGCCGTTGGAACAATGCTTCCACCGCAGACAACATGGAGGGATTCGAGGTTGTAGGCCCCCGTCTCTCCAGCAACAGCATCGCCCGCCAGGGCGACCAGATCATCGTCATAGACAAACTTTTTCTTGTCCCCAAGCTCCTTGAAGCGCGTGAAAATCGGGCCGATCTCGGCCTCCGTGAGTGTCAGTCCCAGCTGCTCGAGACGGGCCGCCATGGCGTGCCGACCGCTGTGCTTCGTGAGCGGCAGATCGGTACCCCCCCAGCCGACATCACGAGGATCCATGATCTCGTAGGTTTCGCGCATTTTAAGGATGCCGTCCTGATGGATTCCCGATCCGTGGGCAAAGGCATTCTCACCGATGATCGCCTTGCTACGAGCGACCTGAAGGCCGCTAAGTCGGCTGATCAGACGTGAAGTCTTGAGAATCTCCTTGGTAGCAATGCCCGTGGAAAGACCGGCGAAGACATCGGGGCGGGTCTTGATCGCCATGACAACTTCCTCGAGGGCTGCATTGCCTGCGCGCTCGCCGATGCCGTTGAAGGTCCCCTCGACTTGACGTGCTCCGGCTTGGACCGCTGCCAGGGAGTTGGCCACCGCCATACCGAGATCATCGTGGCAATGGACACTGATGACTGCTTTCTCAATGTCGCGGACATGCTTGCGCAGATAGGTGATCAGATCGGCGTATTGGCCCGGCATGGCGTAGCCGACCGTATCGGGAATGTTCACCGTGGTCGCTCCGGCCTCGATAGCAGCCTGAACAACCTCAGCCAGGAACTCCGGCTTGGTGCGCGAGGCATCTTCGGGTGAGAACTCCACATCGGAGACCATCGATTTGGCCTGGGTCACTCCCTCGACGGCCAAGCGGATAATTTCCTCATTGGCCTTCTTGAGCTTGTGCTCGCGATGGATCTTGGAAGTGGCAAGGAAGACATTGATGCGGGCGCGATCACCTGCCGGCAGCAAGGCGCGGCCGGCAGCCTCGATATCCTTGGGAACGCAGCGCGCAAGTCCGGCGATCACGGGGCCCTGAATCTCGCTCGCAATAATCTTCACGGCCTCGAAGTCGCCGTCGCTGATGATGGGGAATCCCGCCTCGATGATGTCTACCTGCAGGCGCGCAAGCTGGCGCGCGATCTCCAGCTTCTCGCGGAGGTTCATGGAGGCCCCTGGGCACTGCTCGCCGTCGCGGAGTGTCGTGTCGAAAATGAGGACTCGATCGTTATTCATGTAAAAAAGGATCCGAAACGACCGGATCTCAGGCCGCTCCGGAAAAATTAGAGAGCAAGAAGAAGCAGAGCGCCAGCGCGGACTGCGCAAGTGATGGGATGGGCCCTATTCATGGTGCTGATGATGCCACACTGCAGCTGCCTTTGCAAATCGTCGCTGATCATTTGGTAAGAGGGATGTCGGGCATCCATTGAAGCCAATCCTTCTTGGGAGAGTTAAAGAGAGTGTAGACATGGCCGGGTTTCACCGGATCCCCCATAGCCACCCCCTCGGGAGTTGCAAAATCGATGCAGGTCAGTGCGCTCGACTCGAGTGCCGGCGCACGCACATTGAGAGAAATCAGACCACCCGAGATATTCACTCCGCTGGAATCCCAGAACCGGGTGTACACATGGAGCAAGGGAGCATACTGATTATCAATCGTGAGTGTCAGGCTGATGTTCTGACCATCTGGGGAAAGGGCTTTTTTGATGACTCTTCCCACGGATATTCCCCTGTAGCGGACTTCCGAACCCACGCCGATCTTCGTAGAGGGAGAGTTCAATACAACCCTGAATCCGGGATCTCCCGGCTGGATGAGGGCTGCCTGCTCCTGTGTCACTCCTTTGAAACGATCCACAGCAGGGCCCTTTGCCCCGGGGATACAATCAATGTAGATGCCGCTCACGAGAGTTTCTAAGCCGGATACTTTCTGAAGTGAGATGACAGGCCGAGTCACGGAGAAGACCGATCCTCTACTCCTGAGGTTTTCGTATCCCGGCACCAATCTTGCAGTCACAAGCGCCTTGCCATCAGCGGGTTCAACCTTATCCACAATTCCAACAGGGACTCCCAAGTAGCGCAACTGAGTTTCACCCGGCAGAATTCCTTGGGCGTTGTTAAATTCCAAAATGATTGGTTCGGAGTTGGCACGTGCTGCCGATGGATTGGCATAAAGCTGAAACTCAGCTCCCGCGCTGACCCGATTCCCAATATCTCCGAAAAAGTCAAAATTGATGGCACCGAAGAGCAGCGTCTTAAGTCCCGAAAAATTGATTTTAAAAACACCCGACCCTATTTTTACATCTGTTGGCGACGTAATCCAGAATCTCGCATTGCCCCGAAGGAGATCCTCGTACTGATCGTCGATCAGGACGTCGAGATAGGGCTGGTTGTGATCGTCTAAAGCCTTTGTCCTAACAACACCCACAACAACTCCGCGGAAGTAGACCTGCGAACCCGCCTCTAGATAAGGAGCTATCGCCCCCCGTAGCCTGATCAGGTCATGAATCTTGTTCAGCGAGACGACCGGGGCATTTTCGGCCCCAGTGAAGCGGGCGGAAAATGCGCCAGTGCCCATCGATGCCTGGATGGAATTTCCGTTGATGAGAGAATCGATCCCGGAAGCACCGCTCAGGCTGATTACCGGTTGATCGATCCAGAAAGTAGATCCTTCGCGCGCGATACCCTCTGCGAATTTCTGCAACCGTACGTGTACCTTAACCTTTTCCAGTTTTGCATCAAGTTCCACCTTGTCCACGATGCCGGCCTCCACCCCACGGTAAATCAACTTCGTCTTGTCGGCACGTATCCCTGGGGCGTTTGCGAACTCAATCAGGATTTCGGGCCCGCGACTGAGCCAGTTATGAGCAAACATGTATCCTGCGGCCGATGCGGCCATAACGGGAAAAAGCCAAACCCAGGAGATTTGCAAGCGCTTCTTCGGCACGACAATCCCGTGGTCCTGCTGTGGGTTTGATGGAGTGCTCATGGGTTCAATGATTTGGGACTACGCATCCTCCCAGATCAGGCGGGGTTTGTAAATTTCAGCGGCGACAAGACTGCATAGAAGCACAATGGCAAAAACAATGCATCCCGGTTCGGCTCGAACCGAGGCAAGTGCCCCCAACTGGCCCACAGCGGCAAGGACAGCTAGAAGAAAGATATCGATCATCGACCAGCTTCCAATCCGGTGAACAATCTTAAAAACTTTGCTCCGTTCTCGCCTCAGGGATGGTGAACCATGCAGGAAGAGAACCCAGGCCAACGCCGCCAGTTTCGCAAAGGGCAGGACAAAACTGGCCAGAAAAACTACCCCGGCAATCAAGGGAAGGCCGGAGTCGTAGAGTTCAATAACCCCTCCCATAACTGTCAAAGGATCCACCTTGCCGACAAGAGACATCGTCATCACCGGCATGATGTTGGAGGGAATATAGAGGATCAAACCCGTCACAACGAGTGCTCGGGAGAGATTGAGGCGGGTTTGGTCTGAAAGGTTCATCATGTGATCTCCACACCCATCTCCTCAAGACGTTCCAAGGCAATCTGCTTGTCCGAGATCTGATGGCAGAGGATCGACATGACAGCCACAGCCAGCACAAACCGCGCGCCCGGTTCCCAATGCACCTCTCCTAGCATCTTTAACTTAACCACCGAAACAACCGTCGCGATCGAATAGACTGGGATGAGGTTCCAAGGATTAACAGCGCGTCCAAGAGAAAAAACCCTGCGCAGCCCGGGCAGCTTGATTCGGAAAACAGTAGCGAGCGAGATGTAGAAGACAGAGGAAAGATAAAGCGCCGGAGCAATGATCCCGGCGAAACAAACAAGCAAGGCGATCAGAAAATATCCCTGATTCCATAATTCAATCACACCCGTGATCATGTAGTCGGCCTGCGACCTCCCGACGACCTCAAAGGTCAGGATCGGCGTCGTATTGGCAAGCAGGAGAAGAAAAAGCCCCGTCATCGAGAGAGCCAGGGGTGGCTGAAGGGTCCGTTTTCCGAAGGGAACCATGACTGTCGAATCGCACCGCGCACAGGAGAGTTCCTGCCCCGGAAGAAGCTCTCTCTTCAGGCAGGGGGCCTCGCAATAGGGACAGGCTACCCATTTCCCAACAGGGCCTTCCTCAGTCTTTGTAACTACCTGATTCAAGCCTTCCGAGAATCAAGCAGCGCCACCTTGCCCAGACGCCGCAAGTGACGTGGTTCCTGACTGTACTCTGCTTTGAGAAACGACTCCACGAGATCCCAGGCGACGCAGGGGCCCACGGTACGACCGCCCATACAGAGGATGTTCATATGATCGTCTTCGACTCCCTGCTTGGCGGAGAAATGATCATGGATCAGGCAGGCATGTACTCCCTCGATCTTATTGGCACAGACAGAAGCTCCGACCCCGCTGCCGCAGATCGCAATACCGCGCTCCACCTCACCGGCCACTACAGCATGAGCCAGAGGAACAACGTAGTCGGGATAGTCATCGTCATGGCTAAGCTGATGGGCCCCGAAGTCTACAACCTCATGCCCGGCAGCTTTAAGCTGGGCTACCAGCTCTTCCTTGAGCTCAAATCCCCCATGGTCGGTTGCAAGTCCTACGAGCATGAATGAAGTCTATTTCTTGTTACCATCAAGGCAAGGGAGAAGCTACTCCATCAGATGGGAATAAGCCGGTTTGTGGGCACCTTGGGTTCTTCGCCCCGGATGTATTTGGGCGTCCACCAGATGAAGGCGTAGCGCATGGCGAAAAGGCCCACCAAAATCCCGACCAGACGGTCCCTGATCACGGTGAACTCGGTGGTGGCGTGAGGGTCTTGGGCGACAAGCATCACAAAGGCCAGCCCCATCTGCACGCCGATGTAGGAATACTTCACCCGCCCCATGCAGACCCAGGCGCTGATCCCGGTTCCGAGAGCCATCACGAGCAGGACTCCCATGAGATTGTCCATGTGGGGGATCAGGAACATGGCAAGGAATCCCATCATCCCTCCGATCGAGGCGCCGATGATGCGAAGGCGCTGCTTGAAGACCTGTGAATCGACATTGTTCATGGCTGAGACCGCGCAGGTGATCATGCAGGTATGAATGCCGCTCCAGTCGGTCATGCTGGCAAACATGTAACAGGCCATGGTCGCAATAGTCGCCCTGGTGGCGAATTCCGCGTCGGTGAAATCTTTCCTTTCAACCGGGGCAGGCTCCTCGGGCATTTTTTTTGACGGAACTCCGCGACCCTCTCCCTTGGAATCGAGGCATGCCTCGGCATCCATCAACTCCTTCATGGCTTCGGCCAGTCGTGCATTACCGAAGGAATGGGCGTTGGGAATTTCACCATCCGCATTTTGCGCGCGATGCCACTCCTCCCCTTGCAAAAGACGCTTCCTGAGCCAATCCAGGTGCCTTGAAACGTGATGCCAATCAGCCCGATCGGAGGCACTGGGT
Organism: Verrucomicrobiota bacterium; assembly: GCA_021413925.1. Taxonomy (NCBI): domain Bacteria; kingdom Pseudomonadati; phylum Verrucomicrobiota; species Verrucomicrobiota bacterium. The sequence continues at coordinate 124,914 of JAIOPL010000002.1, read as the reverse complement.
GGAACGGAGAGATCCCCCTCGAAGGCAACCCGGTCGATCTCACCGAGTGCCGAGACGATCCGGGTGCAATTTTCCCTCTGCAGAGGGGTCAGGCCTCCGAACTTCTGGATCATTTTGGCCTGATCCAAAGCAACACCCGTGTTCACCCCGAGCTCGAGCGGGGAGAGTTGTCCCACGGCTCTTTTCAGGCAATGGATCTCGATGCGGTCGAGGCCCCTCCGTACTTCTGCCCTGAGCAGATCCAGAGCGCTGGGTGCGCCGAAAAAATACTCGACCAGGAACGATCCCATGATGGTTAGTCCTATGGCGCACCAGAGCCATCCCAGTTGGCTGATGAGATAATTGGGATTGGGATCCTGATCGAAGCTGAAACAGAAGACCGCCGCGAAGATGATCGGTAGCATGAAGATGAGGTTCACCTTCGGGAGCCTGCTCATGAAATAAAAGTTGATCCAGAACATGCCCCCCCAGAGGAGAACCCTGAGCCAGTTGATATTCCACGAGAGGTAGGCGATCCCGAAAATCCAGAGGGACGAAATGATCAGGGCAACAATCGCAAGGACGGCGACATAACGGGTCATCATTTTGTTTCTCTGGAGAAAGACGAAGACCATCAAAACGGCCAGATCCGCCATGGGATTCCGGAATGTCAGGACAACGATCCAAATGAGAAGGCAGGCGCTGACTATTCTCATCGTCCCGCCTAACCGATCAGGCGTTGGCCTCAGCTCCTCCAGGACTTGCCGGAAAAAACCGGCGAGGGTGAAGCCCCCCCTCCCCGGCTGGGGCATCGTGCCGGATGGGGATCCCATGCGAGTCAGCGACCCGTGTGAACCGTTGCGGTCGCCGTGGTTCCGACGCGCAAGATCTCAGGCGGGACGTCATCGGCAAGTTTGATCCTGACCGGGAAGCGCTGTTCCAACTGGACCCAATCCAGCGCCTGGGGGATGACCGGAAGGATGCTCTTCTGCAGTGCCTGGGGGGTGGCTCCCCATCCAATGCTCTCCACCGTTCCCTTGAAGAATTTCCCCGCGGCGGTTTTTAACTCTACGGTCGCGGGATCGCCCGTCTTCATCTTCTGGATCTGGCCCTCGCGGTACGGCTCGCAGACCCACCAGGAATGGATGTCGATCAGCGTGAAGACCTGCTGCCCCTCGGAGGCAAACGCTCCCCGGGAAATCGACATCTGCGAGATCAGGGCATCGAAGGGGGCCTTCACGGTGCAATACTTCAGGTTCAATTCTGCCTGGGCGAGATTCGCGGCGGCGGCGTCACGCTTGGCCTGCGCCTCGGCGATGCTGAGCACGGAGGATTGGGCCGAGAGCAACTGCGCCTGCGAGGCGGCGACTCCAGCTTGGGCAGACTGCATCGTGTTCTTGGCATCGCTCACGTCCTGCGCGCTGGCATAGTGCTTCGCGAGCAGCGGGGCGATGCGGTCGTAGTTGTCCTTGGCCGTGGCCAGTTTGGCCTGCGCCTGATCGAGCGAGGCCTGCGCCGCCTTCGCCTGATCCTCCTGCGCGGCGATCTGCAATCCGGCGTTCTTCAGAGCGCCCTCGGCCATGGCGAGGTTGGCTTTTGACGACTGCACGGCGATCTCGTAGGGAGCGGGATTGATCTCAAAGAGAATGTCCCCCTTGTGAACCAGCTGGTTGTCCTTGATGGGGAGTTCCTTGATTGGCCCCGACACCCGTGGGGCGATCCCGATCATGTCGGCCACGAGCACGCCGTTATTGCAGCGGGGATTGCGGGAGTTCCATGCGTAGGTGATGACCGAGGCTAAGATCGCCAGGATCACGAAGCTCCAACCAATCGCGGCCCCCAGGATGGCCTTGCTGGAATGGCGATCCGCTGGGTTTTCAGCAAGTCCGGTGGGATTCTTTTGCTCTTCGGTAGTCATTTCATTCAGTGGGTGAAAAAGATCAGGTAGATCAACAAAGTGAAGAAAACCCCCAGACAGGGGTAGCCGATTGATCGGGGACGAATCCATCCGTCGATGCCAACCTTAATTAAGATGAAGCGAGAGATCAGGGAGAGCGCCCAACCAATCAGAATCGAGAGAAGCCAGGCTGGAAAATAAGCCCCGCCAATTTCCTGAATACAGGAACATCCCGAGAGGAGGCCGGCCACGCCTACGGAGGCGGTAGCAAGGAGAAGCCGTTTCATCGGCACGAACATTAGGGACGGCGGGAAATCGGAAGCAAGGCAAATGGGGGCTCGACAGGAAATCGCAGTCACCGTTACCTACCCCACTGATGAAGCAGTATTTACGTTTCTCCGTATCTTTTGCAGTCCTAACGTGCCTGCTGGTTCATCCCATGTCATTGACATCGGCAAGAGCTTCCAGCGACTCGGTCTCCATTCCTGCATCCAAGGACAAACAGGCCCCCATTCCCTCCTCGGCGGAAATGACTCGCCAGATGGAGCTCATGGCCAAGCTCCATGATTACAGCTTCGTCGATCCCAAGAAGAGCTACACTCTGCCTGAACTGGTGAACCTGGCCCAGCGTCACAACCCCTCGACCAGAATCTCTTGGGAGACTGCTGTCCAAGCCGCTGCTTCCACAGGCATGACCGAGGCTCAGTTTTATCCCACCCTCACAGTGACGAGTAGTTACGGCGGAGGGTACTGGAGCCAGGACCTCACTGGAGCAAGAAGTCAGTCCGGTATCGTGGTACCCGTAAACTTCAACGATAAGGCCAGTGGTAACTACAGCAACCTGAGCGCCGGGGTGAACCTTCGATACACCCTCTTTGACTTCGGCCAGAGGATCGCAAACACAAAGGCCGCCAAGCGCACCCAAACTGCAGCCAATCTTTCCTTCAACGCCACGCACCAGCAGATCACTTTCCTAGTCACCAAGGCTTACTACACGCTCGAGACCGATCGTCGACTGATCGAGACTGCCGAGGTCTCCGCGAAGTCGGCGGAAGATGTTCTTGGTTCCACACAAGCCAAGTATGATCAGGGCCTTCTGACAGAACCGATCTTGCTTCAAGCCAAACAAGCCAAGGCACAGGCTGCCTTTGATCTGGTCAATGCCCGCTCCAACTGGGAGGTAGCCAGGCTGAATCTGATCCAGGTGATCGGTGCAGAACCGGAATGCGGATTACAGGTTGCAAACTACGATTTCTCGCGTCTCGACAGTCGTCTTCAGGCACCCCTTGACCAATTTGTGCAAGCAGCCTTGAAGCAGAAACCAGACTTACTGGCCAAGGTCGCCAAGGCTCAGTCCGCCGAGCAATCCCTTCGCGCTACGAAAGCAGGTACACTCCCTCAATTCTCCATTAAGGGAGTGCAAAGTTACCAAAATTTCAACACCACGATCAACGGGGGAGAAATTCACGATGTCGGGTTGAGTTTCCAAAACTACGGGGGATCGGTGAATGTCGAATGGCCCTTCTTCGACGGCGGTCTCAACCGAAGCAAGGTGAAGCAGGCGGCCTCATCGTGGAGGGAGGCCAACGAGGCTGTCCTCCAAGCACGAGAGGAGGCCCTTGCCACAGTCTGGCGCTCCTACACGACGGCAAAGGCGTCGATTGAGAGGAAGCAATCTGCGGACGATCTCCTCAAGGCAAGCCAGTCTTCTTATGATGCACTCTTGGCCAGTTTCGACTTGGGCAGGACATCCATTCAGGACGTCCTCTCGGCTCGCACCTCTTTGGCTAAAGCGATGGCGACGAAGGCTGAGTGCGACCAATCAATTGCCGCGAGTTTGGCGACCCTTGCCTACGCGAGCGGGCAGCTCTGAAAGCCATCGGCTTCAAAAGCCATTTCCCGAAAACACAAAATTGCCATCCGGCGACTCCAGGGATAGTTTCAAACGATGCAACGCCGCTGGATCCTGCCGACCATTCCCGATGCGATCCTGACGCGTCGCCTGGCAGTGGAACTCGGGATTCCCGATGTGGTGGCAACACTCCTGAGCGCCAGGGGATTCTCAACGCCCGATAAAGCCACACTCTTCCTGGATCCACGACTTGCCGGCCTGCGTCCACCCGAGGAAATCCCCGGCATTACCGAGGCTGTTGCCCGGTTGATCGAAGCGATCCATTCCAAAGAACGGATCACCCTCTACGGAGACTACGATGTCGACGGGGTCTCCTCGTTGACCATTCTCTGCCGCTATCTCCGCGCGGCCGGAGGAAGCGTGGAATGCTTTATTCCCGACCGCTCTGCCGAGGGATATGGACTCAGCACGGCAGGCGTCGCCCGCTGCCTCCGAGAAACAATCCCCAGCCTCGTTGTGGCGGTCGATTGCGGAACCAACTCTCGCACCGAGGCGGAACAGCTCCGTAAAGCAGGCTGCGAACTCGTCGTACTCGATCACCACGAGCCCGATCCGGAAACCGTAAAATCTCTCTCCGCCGCCCTGGTGAATCCCAAATTGGGAGATGACTTTCATTATCTCTGCAGCGCTGGGATCGTCTTCAAGCTCTGCCATGCCATGCAGAAGGCATTTCCTGTCGAAAGACTCGACCTTCGGGACTTCCTCGATCTTGTGGCCGTGGGGACCGTCGCCGACATCGTCCCCTTGACGGGCGAAAACCGGATTTTTGTAAAGGCCGGCCTCCTCCAACTGGCCCGTTCCCGCTGGGCAGGCCTTCATGCCTTGCTCCATGTGTCGGGTGCCGTCGCCCCTTATGATCCCTCGGATATAGGTTTCAAACTCGGACCCCGGATCAATGCTGCAGGACGCCTCGGAAGCGCCACTGAAGCTCTCCGCCTTCTACTCACAGATGATGCGAATGAGGCGACGCGAATCGCTTCCGGATTGGAACATCAGAACAGGGAGCGCCAGGCCGTCGAGAGGTATGTCACCCTGCAGGCCGAGGAGTGGGTCGCAGCACACTTTGATCCGAACCGCCACGCAACCATCGTGGCGGGAAAGCAGGACTGGCATCAAGGAGTGGTCGGCATCGTCGCCTCGCGTATTTCCCGTCGCTGGCATCGACCAACACTGATCATCGGGTTTGACGGCACCGGTTCCGGCAAGGGAAGCGGACGCAGCATCGAAGGGCTGCCGCTCGTCGAGGCCCTCGGCCGATGCTCTGAACTGCTGGATGCCTATGGAGGCCATGATATGGCAGCCGGCCTGAGTCTTAAGGAGTCGCGGTTAGAGGAATTGAGAAATCGCTTCGAGACTGCGACCAGAGAAATTATCAGCGAAGAGGATCTGATTCCGAGGCTCCGTCTGGATGCCGAACTAGACATGGGACTTGCTGATGAGGACTGGCTCGAGACCCAGGACCGACTTGCCCCCTTCGGCACATCGAACTCTCAACCCCTGCTGTTTTCCCGAGGAGTCACACCCTCCTCGACTCCCCGTGTCCTTAAGGAGAAGCACCTGAGACTGGAACTCAGTAGCAGCGGAAAAAAACGGACAGCCATCTGGTTCAATGCCTCTCTGGATGAATTACCCCGCCCCCCTTGGGATGTCGCCTACACCGTCAACCGCAACACCTGGCAGGGACGCGATGAGGCGCAGGTACAGATCGTGGCTATCAGGAGTGCCTCGGGTAACGCCTAAACATCGATTCTCAAATCCACAGAATGAAAATAATTTGGAACTCAGGAACTCAGAAATAGTAACAGCTATTACCAAACTTTATTTCCACTCCTTTCCTGAATTCCTGAGTTTCCTATGAATACTTCCCCGGTTGATGTTACGGAGGAAAAAAGTAAGAAGGTCCTTAAAAAGAAACCTAGAACCAAGAAGGAGAAGAAGTCGGTGTCACTTCCTCCCCATGATCCGCAAATCAGCCTTGAGGAGCTCGGCTGGATCAGAAGGCCACAACTCACGGCGCTTGGCAAACTGGGTATCATCAGCCTGCGCGACCTGCTCGAACACTATCCCCGTCGCCACGAGGATAGGAAGCGCTTCGACTACTTCCCGGATGGGGAGAGCGAGCGGGCTTTCTGCCTGAGCGGCATTGTGGGGAAGACAATCTTCCGTCGCTTCGGACGAATGCGGAGCTTCGAGGCCGAGATCGAGGAGACATCTGGATCACCTCTCACAGCACGCATCATTCTCCGTTGGTTTAATCTCTTCCATGTGCAGAAAACCGTCACGACTGGCGTACGGGTGATTGTTTATGGCAAGGTCCGCCTTCGCGGGAAGCGCCTCTGCATGGAGCATCCCGAGTTTGAGGTGGTAACTGATGAGGATCGCCAGAGCATTCATCTAGACCGGATTGTGCCCATCCACCCCGCAGGTGAGGGCATCAGCGTGAGAGTCATCAGGGGACTGATTCACCGGGCGCTATCAGAGACCGATTGGGAGAAGTGGAGTGACCCTCTTCCGGAGCGAAACTGTCGCTGGGACAAGGCCCTCCGGGATATTCATTTTCCCGAGGATTCCGAGCATCTCGAACCATCACGCAGGGAGCTCGCTCTGCGTGAACTGCTGGGAGTCCAAACGCTTGTCACCCTCCGACGAAACGAGGCCCGCAAACCCCGTGGCGCGGCTAAAAGACCCGAGGGAAAACTTCTCGAGACATTCCTTCGACATCTTCCCTTTACGATGACAGAAGCACAGCAGCGCTCCTTGGCAGCAATTCGGCACGATATGGCTCAGGACCACAGGATGCAGCGACTCCTGCAAGGAGATGTCGGCTCAGGAAAGACCGTTGTCGCGGCCTCGGCAATGCTGCTTGCGCTCGAGGCGGGCCATCGCGCCATTCTCATGGCACCGACACAGATCCTGGCAGAGCAACATTACCGGAATTTCCTGGCATGGCTTACTCCCCTCGGTATCCCGGTGCACCTACTGACCGGCGCCAGGAAGAGCAAGTCCTCCCCCTTACCTGCTGCAGATAACAGACCCACGGCCGTGATCGGCACCCATGCACTCCTGCATGATGACAAGACATTGGCCGGGGCCGGATTGGTCGTGATCGACGAACAGCACAAGTTCGGTGTCCTCCAGCGAACGCACCTTGCAGCCTTGTCCTCAGCCCCCGATGTGCTTGTGATGACTGCCACTCCGATTCCCAGAACACTCGCTCAGACTCTCTATGGTGACCTTGATCTCTCGATCATCAACGAGTTGCCGACCGGCAGAGGAACCCTACGCACAGCAGCCCGTGACCCCGGAAAACTCCCCGAGATCACAGCTTACCTCAAAGGGCAACTGGAGAAAGGTCGTCAGGCCTTCATCGTCTATCCCTTGATTGAGGAATCGGAAAAACTCACAGCCAAAGCCGCGGAGGCGGAAGTTGCCGCATGGCAGAAACGAGTTGCCCCCTACAACTGTGCGCTGCTTCATGGTCGCATGAAAAAGGAAGAAAAGACTTCCCTCATGGAAGACTTCCGCTCGGGAAAGACTCATGTCTTGGTGACCACATCGGTCATTGAAGTGGGAGTCGATATTCCCAACGCCACCTTCCTTCTTGTCGAGAATGCCGAACGCTTCGGCCTTGCTCAACTTCATCAGCTCCGCGGACGCATCGGACGCGGCCCCTACACCTCCACCTGCGTCCTCATTGAGGGAAGCGGCAATCCCGAGGCTATGGAACGGTTGCGGATTCTGGAACAGAGCACCGATGGGTTCGTCATTGCGGAGGAGGATCTACGACTGCGAGGTTCGGGTGATATTCTCGGGACAACACAGAGCGGCCTTCCTCCACTCCGGATTGCAGATCTCTACCAGGATGCCGACCTGATTTCTCTGGCAGGCAAAGAGGCCTCGAGAATTCTCGAGCAGGATCCCGCCCTCTCAATACCCCGACATCACACACTTCGTCTTCTCAGAGAAAATCATGCGCTTCGTTTAGAGTCTTTAGGAGCCCTCGCGTTTACGAATGGTTAAGGAAAACATCCGCCTACTCCCCTACCCCTTCTGCTCAGCTTCTCCATTACCAACCGATCAAGCTCCTCATTGTGCCCGGTCCGGTTTGTGTCTAATCTGAAAGTAGTTCAAGGCGGGGTAGCCAAGTGGTAAGGCCGGGCTCTGCAAAAGCCCCATGCGACGGTTCGATTCCGTCCCCCGCCTCCACCTCCTAGAGCCATATAAATAAACGCTCTAGAGGTAGCGGACACCAAACGGACACCAAAACGGACACCAAAAAAACCGTTTTGGGGCTAGTCACCGAGTGCGGGTGGTGACTCACCCACTACTCGGTAACTACCCGGGAATCGGCTCGTTCAACATCGCGGCTGCGCCAACCGCATGAAAAAACGCTACCGACTCATCCGCCGTGGAACCCGCGGAGGAACCTACTACTGCGTCGCCTCGCAGACCGGCTCAAGAACCAGCTTGGGCAAGATCTCAGCCGATGAGGCAGAGCAGATCGTTCAACACAAGAACACGGCCCTGCGACAGCCGATGCTCAACCTGCAGATTGCCAGGGCTTATCTGGCAGGCAGCGATTCCGGTGTTACAACCCGCACATGGGGAATTGCCCTTCAGACCCACCTCGAAATGAAGACAGGTGCCAACCTCAAACGCTGGACCACCTTTTCCAAGGACAAGGCGATCAAGCCTCTGCTGCCCAAGATCCTCATCGAGACTCATGCCGAGGAGCTTCTCAACTGCGTTAAAAACGGAACGGTTTCCACCAACATCTTCCTGCGGCGACTTCACAACTTCTGCATCGATATGGGATGGATCGCTTGGCCGATCATGCCGAAACGCCAATGGCCGGTTATCCGCTTCAAGGAAAAGCGCGGCATCACCCTTGAGGAACACACCCGTATCGTCGAGCGGGAGCACAATCCCGAACGCAAAGCCTTTTACAAAATGGCCTGGCATCTCGGGGCATCCCAGTCAGACCTGGCCAGCCTGAAGGCCGAAGATGTCGACTGGGATAACCAAGTCATCACCTTCTTCCGCATGAAGACCAAGTGGCGGAGCGTAGAGCCCACTCAGATCCGATTCGGCAAAGAGGTCGAGGCCATCCTCAAGGACCGCCCGATAACGGGACTCCTCTTCCCCTACCTTTTCACCGTGAGGGCAGGTGACAGGGCAACCGAGTTCAAGCAGCGTTGCGACGGGCTTGGAACCAAAGGGATATCCCTACACTCCTACCGCTACGCCTGGGCGGAACGCGCTCAGGTTGCCGGTTACCCTGAGCGCTTCGCCCAGAAGGCACTCGGCCATAACAGCAAGGCTGTCCACCGTGCCTATGCACGCAGGGCGCAGGTAACACTACCCCCTTTGGAGGAATACGAGGCGAAGATCATCCCCTTCAACTCACCCAAAAACGAATCTGCCTCCGGATAAAGATGAGCTATTGCCCCGACTCATCACCCTCCGCCCCTGCGGTGCGTTTGCGGGAGTTCTTGTCCCTCCAGTACTTGGTCAGCACCCGAGTGGCTTGCGCAAGCCACTCTCGGTCCTGTCCCGCAGCCAACACATCGACCAAGGCAAAATACTTCGGGGCATTAGTCGCTGGCTTACCCAGCGGTATCAATAACCGCGCAATAACCAGTACCGGGATATCGTGGTCTTGGAATCCAAGCATCCCAGCCACTTCGCTGGAATGGAGGCGGGCTGGTACGCGACGGCTATTGAGCAGAGTTACAGCATCCACTGGGGCATTGTTTTTTTTGGCAATGTACATGCCAAGGACTCTGACCCTCCCTATCGCTTCTCGTGCTCCTGCTTGGGAGCAAGCGCCCCTCCACTCCCATAAAAATTACAGGCCATACGGAATCAATATATTGATTTATTTGTCATCTTTTACCTTGAATGGTCATATTTTTGATTTATTTATCACTTTATGAAGACTACAGCAGAGTTCGGCCAACTTCTTGCAAGCCGCAGGAAAGAGCTAAGCCTCAAACAAAAGGAACTCGCCGCGTCCGCAGGGGTCCCCAGTGCTTCCCTCTCCCGGCTGGAGAACGGACACCTACCCGAATTTGGCCTCCGGAAGCTCATCTCATTACTGACAGTCCTAGGTCTCGAACTCGATGTCCGTCCAACCGGCTCGGCAGGTAATCTGGATGAACTCCGCAAAGAGCTAGGAGGCTCATGAAACTTTCTGTCCACGTTCTCGGTCGCGAGGTTGGCACCCTGGAGCCAGTCGGTTCCTTCAAATCTGTGATGACCTACCACCCGGAGGTCGATCCGGCAGACTTTGTTTCTCTCACCATGCCAGTGAGAACAGAATCCTACGGCTGGGATGCTCCCCTCCATCCAATTTTTCAGATGAACCTTCCGGAAGGTTACCTACTCAAGGTCCTTCAGGAAAAATTCGGACCCCATATTGGATCTGAACCTACAGCTCTTCTCTCCGTGGTGGGACGTCACATGATCGGACGCATCCAAGTTTCCGCTCCAGGGGCAGATCTAGCAACACCCCCACAACCATTTGAAGTCGCTGAAGTCCTTGAAGGTGATAACTCCGAAGAAGCCTTTGCGGAACTTGTACGCCAGCACGCCACGAGCGGTGTCTCAGGAGTCATCCCAAAATTCCTTGATGGCACCGATACCACCTTCGGCATCGAGGCTTTTAACAAAACCACCCTCTTCACTGGAAAACATATCATCAAGGGTTCCTCGCGTAATCTCCCCTATGCAGCCCTCAATGAACACCTCTGCATGCAGGTGGCCGCTAAAGTCCTCCCTGCTACCAAAACCGAGATCTCCATGGATGGCAAAGCTCTCATCGCACACCGCTTTGATGTCGATGAGGAAGGGCGCCCCCATCTGGGTATGGAGGACTTCTGTTGCCTTCTGGGACTTTCACCGGAAAAGAAATACGATACCACATGGGAACGCATCGCGAAGGGGGTCCGCAACCATGTTCCCGGTCCAACTCAGCGAGAGGCCTTCCGTCAGCTCAGCCTCATGCTTCTGCTGACCTATGCCCTCCGTAATGCCGACTGCCATGCCAAGAATCTGGCGCTGATCTACTCCAGCAAAACAGATGCCCGCGTTTCACCGGCCTACGATCTCCTAACTACCGTGGTCTACCCTGGCTACCAGAACCAGCCACCCGGCATTGCCTTCATGGGCAAGAAAACCTGGGCTCCAGGAAAGAATCTACAAACCTTCATTGCTCGGGAATTCGGCATCCCCCTCCGTGAACAATCTCTCATGATCGAATCAATCTGCGAGGCGATCACCGACACAGCTCCAAAAGTCCGTGAAGCGATCAGCGAACATCCGGATTTTCGAGATCTTGGGAAACACATGCTTCTGGCATGGGAGGAAGGCATCCAGACACTTCGTGACAGACGTCACTACTCCTTACCCCAACCGGAAACTGAAAACCTTCTTGGAGGAATTTCTGATCCTCCGAAATTGGCTAATCCTAAAACCATTGTTGGCCAATCAGAGGGGCTAGGAACCCGTCGCTCGAGATCCAAAAAATAATTCCAAGGCTACCATGAGTCTCAGAAGCCGCGCTTTGAGAGAGAGATGGATCGGTGGCTTTCTAACCAGTTTGTAGTACTTTCTCCCGGATTCTGGAGAACCGCTCGCTGATCTCACGGACCTTGACCTCGGGTATTTCATGCTCCTTCGCCAACTCCGGCCACTTTTGGAGCGAAGACTCCACAGCCTCGAAGATCTCGCGGTATTCCTCACGACTCAGGCCGGCGTCGAGACAGAGCGCCTCCATGGTCGTTGATAACGGCCATGTTTCATCCGACACTGTCATTCCTCGGGAAAGAAGCCCGGGAGAGAATGTCATGTCATAGGCAGGAGTGAGGCTCCAGAGCCCAAATTCTTCGTCCAATTGAAAGGCATGGTTCTTGGCATGATCATCCATATTAGATGCCATCACATTGAAGATCATCCTCCGCGCGATTTCGCGGAGCTGCGAAGAAGCTGAATGAAGTCGCAGGGCTAGACGGAATAGGTCCCGATAGTCGAGGTCGGTTGGTTCCTTGTGGAGCAAACCACTGACCGTATGAAAATGCCTCCTCAATGTCTTAGGCGAAGGACTTGTCTGATCGGGAATATCAAAGCGCTTCACCAGGAGATGCCTTCTAGAAGAATCCACCGACTCTTCCAGGAGCCTCGTCTCCACCGCATCAATGCCAGCTCCTCGGGCCATCTGGGCAAAGACATGCTCGCAGCGGGCATGAACACCATCTTCGGTTGCATCAAACTTCAGCAGGCTTGGTGTTCCCTCCCCATCAGGTTCTCCCACTCGGAGAGTCCCATCTGGGTAAGAGAGAACGATGGACTTTGGCAGAGCTCCTCCCGCTGTTCCTCCTCGGACCAACTGGGGTAAAACCTCCGAGGGGCTTCCTCGGTCAATTTCAGCGGCTCCCTTGGCCAAAGCTTTCGCACTGACCTGTTCCAGTTTGGAATCGCCCGTTTCCGTTGCCGGTTCGAATCCAAGTGCTCCGAGCCCCCGCCTCCCCCTCCAAGCGAGAAGCGACATGATACTTGGTTCCCCCCATATTCGGGCCGCGAATTCGGCACGAGCCACTTTCCGCCCCCAGGCATCAGGCAAGCAGTCCGCGATAAGGCCGGGAAGTCCGTCGACCCCCTTGCTTCCATTAAATGCCAGATCGGTGAATGGCAGGCTGATAGGCGAGAGATTCAGACCGCGCCGCAGCCAGTCTTCATCATAAACGAAATAAACGGCTCCCCGATGGACCAGATGCCCCACGACGGATCCATCCCACCAATGGACTTGAAGCTTCTTCTCCATTTATTTGGAAGTTCTTGGGGATGCCTTCAATCGTTCCGGCGCGAGAAGATCCTTCAGCTTAAGAGTAGTTTCAGGTTCCGGAATCAGGTTGTGCAGAGCCTCGCTGAATCCTAGGACCCCAAGGGCCCTCGCGACATGTCGGAATTCCACACTCCCCACCCCAGCCTCAATTTTGCGGTAAGTAGGCATACTGATCCCCACCAGATCAGCAACATGTTGCTGGGGGAGATTTTGCTTTAGGCGATGGAGCCTGAGCCTCCTGCCCAGTTCTTTCATTGCCTCTCGTTCTCCAAGGATGGAAATCATAGTTTATATTAATGGTATATATATTAATATAATGCAAACTATATTTGCCATTATTTTAATTAAGAAGAGAATCAAAGATACCGCCTGAAACATGGTTTGCGGATCGAAAGTGGGAGTAGCAAAAAAGCCCCTGCCCTTTTACAGGCATGGGCTTTATCGATTCCGCCCCCCCGCCCCCCTCACAGTTACTCACAACTTTTACAGAGACAGAACGTTCTTCGGATCGACAGATGAGAGGATTTTTGGCATTCGTAGAAATCTATGAAACACCTATTCTCATTAGCCCTCGTTGCCATCGCCGCCTTTTCGCTCTCCGCTTGCCATACCGTCAGTGGTGTTGGTCAGGATGTCAGCGCTGCAGGTCGCGACGTGACCAAGGCCGCCAACAAGGTCGAGCAGAAGATCAATAACTGATTTCTCCAGTAGTATTGTTAATTTTAGAGGCCGCGCCGGGCAACCGGTGCGGCCTTTTGATTTAGTCGCCTGTCTTCGGGGATCGATCATTGCGTAATTTACGGCTTCTTCAGGTTTCAAGTTTCAGGTTTCATCATTCTTCACCAATTCTTTCAGCACCATGTCCACTTCCGGCCCCATCTCCAACTTCATCGAGCATCACTACCGTCACTTCAATGCCGCCGCACTGAAGGATGCGGCCCACAGCTACACCGCCCACCTCGACAAGGGTGGTTCCATGTTCATGACGATCGCCGGAGCAATGAGCACTGCGGAGCTGGGACTCTCACTTGCGGAGATGATCCGCCAGGACAAGGTCCACGCCATCTGCTGCACGGGGGCGAATCTGGAGGAAGATGTGTTTAATCTCGTCGCCCACGATTTCTACGAGCGCGTGCCGAACTACCGTGATCTTACAGGCGCTGACGAGGTGGCCCTTCTGGAGCGTCACATGAACCGCGTCACCGACACCTGCATCCCCGAGATGGAGGCAATGCGCCGGATCGAATCGGCCGTCCTTCAGGAGTGGGAAGCCGCTGACAAGAAGGGTGAGCGCCTCTTCCCACACGAGTTCATGTACCGCATCCTACTGAGCGGGAAGCTCGAGTATCAGATCGACCCGAAAAATAGCTGGCTGATGGAGGCCGCCAAGAAAAACCTCCCGATGTTCGTCCCGGGCTGGGAGGACTCCACGCTAGGCAATATGTTTGCCGGACACGTCATCAGCGGCGATGTGAAGAATGTCCATACCGTCCGCACAGGCATCGAGTACATGATTGCGCTCGCTGACTGGTACACGAAGAACTCGAAGCCACTCACGGCAAGTGCGGGAACTGGCCGGCATGCCGGCTCCCCGGACGGCTCCATCGGATTTTTCCAGATCGGTGGCGGCATCGCCGGTGATTTCCCGATTTGCGTGGTCCCGATGCTCCATCAGGATCTCCAGCGTCCCGAGATTCCGCTCTGGGGCTATTTCTGCCAGATCAGCGATTCCACCACAAGCTACGGCAGCTACTCCGGCGCCGTCCCGAATGAGAAGATCACTTGGGGCAAGCTCGGCATCAATACACCCAAGCACATCATCGAGTCGGACGCCTCGATCGTCGCACCTCTGGTTTTCGCATTGATTCTAGGCTGGTAATCCGCCGCAGGGCGGCTGCTAGAAGACAATTAGTTCCGGGTCTTCAACTCCACCACGTCATGGGGGGAGGCCTCTCGCTGGCCGGCCGGGCTGACGCGAATGTAGCGGGCTTTCTCGCGGAGTTGCTCCAGATTGGCGGCACCGAGATATCCCATGCCACTCTGGATACCGCCAATGAGACTCGCGAGCACTCGGTCCACGGGCCCACAGGCCTCCTTGAGTGCCTCGACCCCTTCGGCAGCCACCTTGCGGGTGGTGTCCTTCTTGTCATGACCATACCGGGCGGCACTGCCAGCATTCATCGCTGAGAGACTCCCCATGCCGCGGTACTGCTTGTAGGGTTTCCCTCCAATTTCGACGACTTCACCCGGAGCCTCGTTGCAGCCTGCGAACATACCACCGCAGATGACCCCTTGCGCCATGGTTAGCGCCTTCACGATGTCGCCGGATTTGGTGATGCCGCCGTCGGCCAGAATGGATACCTTCTTTTTTTCTGCGGCCTTCGAGCAGACATAGAGGGCTGTCATCTGTGGAATACCGACTCCTGCCACGATGCGAGTGGTGCAGATGGATCCGGGCCCCTGCCCTATCTTTATGATATTCGCGCCGCAGTCGGCCAGATACTCGACGCCAGATGCACTGGTGACATTCCCAGCGATGATCGGCAGTTTGGGGAACGCATCGCGCAGCACCTTGACGGTGTCTCCCACCCCCTTGCTATGGCCGTGGGCCGTGGAGACAGCGACAACATCGACGCCTCGTTCGATGAGCGCCCCGACATGATTCAGGATTCGCTCCCTATCAAGCTCCCCAAAAGCATTGCGCGTTGCGGAGACGGCCGCACCACAGATCAGGCGGAACTGGGAGTCGCGGGCGGGCTTGAACTGAGCCTTGCGTTCCTGGGTGATTTTCTCGACATCGCTCATGGTGATCAGGCCGTGGAGACGATCCTCATCATCCACGACCAGCAGTTTGTGGATCCCTACATGCTCGGTGAAGAACTTGTCAGCTACGGCTATCGGATCCTTCCCGAGTTCCTTCCGAGAGAGTGTGCGGACCTGACTGCGCGGTGTTAGCGCCTCGGAGACCTTTTTAGAAGCATAGCGTGGCTTGACCACATGACCGGAGAGCAGTCCGACGAGTCTGTCGCTCTCATCGACAACAGGAAACGTGCTGAAGCCGAAGTTCTTCTCTTCGATGAGCTGGAGGACGTCCCCGATGGATTGATCGGGCGATACCTTGATAGGGTCCTGGATCAGTCCCTGCACATGGTATTTCACACGGCTGACATGCCAGAGCTGGTCCTTCTCGGGCATATTGTAATGAATGAGTCCGAGACCCCCGTTCAGTGCCATGGCGATCGCGAGGCGTGATTCGGTGACTGTGTCCATGTCGGCTGAGACGACAGGGATATTCAGATGCAGGGCCTCGGTCAGCCGGGAATCAAGCTGAGTCTGGCTCGGCAGAATATCCGAATAAAGTGTCGCCAGCGTGACGTCATCAAAAGTCAGCCCGATATCTGCATGGGCGTTAAAAAAGGAGTCAGTCCCCCGGTAGAAAATCTCGTCAGGAGTGCGTGTCGCTGCCATGAAGGAAATTGCCTTCCATGCGGTCTCTTTGGCAAGAAATTTCCGGCCGACTGAAGGCACTCTCTCTCAGATCTGCTTCAAATCGCCTTCGCGATGGCATCACCCATCTCAGCCGTGCCGACTCTGGTTGTTCCCTCGGACCAGATATCCCCGGTACGAAGACCGGATGCGATCACGCTGCGGACGGCGGCATCGATGGCTTCGGCGGCAGCCGCCTCATTGAGCGAGTGCCGAAGCATCATTCCGACACTCAGGATCTGGGCGATTGGGTTAGCGATTCCCTTGCCAGCGATGTCGGGAGCGGTGCCTCCACTCGGTTCGTACATGCCGAAACGGCAGGACCTACCCTTGGATTTGCCAAGACTCGCACTGGGGAGCATGCCGAGCGATCCGGCGATCATGGCCATCTCGTCGCTCAGGATATCGCCGAAGAGGTTTTCGGCCAAGACCACATCGAACTGCTTCGGGTTCTTGATGAGTTGCATCGCTGCGTTATCGACATAGAGATGGGAGAGTTGGACATCGGGGTATTCCTTTGCAATCTCGCTCACAGTCCGGCGCCAGAGAATGCCATTCTGGAGCACATTAGCCTTATCAATGGATGTGAGCTTCTTGCCGCGACCACGGGCAGCTTCGAAAGCGACGCGGGCGATTCGCTCGATCTCGCTTTTTTTATAGACCATCGTGTCGACTGCGATCGGATCGACTTCATTCTCTCCGGTATCTTTGAGAAACTTAGGCTCTCCAAAGTAGAGACCGCCGGTGAGTTCGCGCACACAGAGGACATCGACACCGCCGGCCACCGACTCAGGGCGGAGAGGGGAAGCATGGGCCAGCTCCGGCAGGCAGATGCAGGGGCGTAGATTGGCAAAGAGTCCGAAATGCTTACGTAATGGCAGCAGAGCCGCTCGCTCGGGCTGCTCGTTCGGGGGAAGGTTCTCCCACTTGGGACCGCCGACGGAGCCAAAGAGGATCGCATCACTCTCCTCGCAGACCTTCAGGGTCTCCGCAGGTAGGGCTTTGCCGGTTTGGTCGATTCCGGCACCTCCTACGGGCATTGCGGTTTCCTGAAGAATGAATCCAAACTTTTTCTCTACGGCACGCAGGACTTTGGCGGCCTCTGCCATGACTTCGGGTCCGATGCCGTCTCCGGCTAGTACTGCGATACGGTAGGTTTTGCTCATGGGATTAGGGTGATTAGTTGAACAGTTGGTGAGTTTCAAAGGAAAACAAGCATGAGACACAAGAATTGCTCAAAGGTAGAGCCTCTTCTTTGTGTAACTATTTTAACACTTTCACGCTTCAACCATTCATGGCATTCGCTATGAACGCACTCACCTTTTCTGGGTCCTTGGCGCGGGGAGCTGATTCGACACCACTGGCGACATCGACGGCATGGGGATGCACTTGTGCGATGGCGCCGTTCACATTGTCGGGAGTGAGCCCTCCGGCAAGGATCACTTGCTTCTCGGGATGGTCCCCAACAAAGCGGCAGGCCAGTCTCCAATCAATGGTATGACCGCTCCCTCCGTAGGTTCCTGGAACAGCGGCATCGAGAAGGAGCCAAGGGGTTTCAAAAGCGGTCGCCTCCTCAAGGTCCGCTTCCGAGCGAATCCGCAGAGCCTTGATCCAGTAAGGAAATCGGGCTCCCTCAGTAGCGCAGAACTCAGGGGACTCGTCCCCGTGAAACTGAATGGCATCGAAGCAGAGGGCCTCGCGGAGGCGTGCAAGTAGGCTCTCCTCGGGATTCACAACCACCGCCACAAGAGCAATATCGGGATAGTCTTTCTTGAGCTTTGCGATCCAAGATAGATCAGCCTCCTCGGGAATGGAGCGAGGAGAGGGTGGATAGAAATTGAATCCCAAGGCTCCAGCTCCTGACTCAATCGTCCGAATGGCATCCTCAGAAGAGGTAATTCCGCAGATCTTCGGCGCCGCAGGCTTCTGGTCGAAGAAGGGAATAACTCGGGAATGGCTCACAGGGATAAAGGGGATGAATAAGATAAGTAAATGTCCAAGGAATCATCCCATCCCTTTTATCCCCTTTATCCCTGTGAATCTTCCGAGACAACCCGCCCCTCCACCTTCTTCATCTGCTGATGGTGAGTGACGGGATAGACGCGCCCATCACTTGCACGGAAGAAGCAGCTCAGGATCCAGCTGATCATTCCGATGATGATTCCCGCAAAAAGAGCACTCCAGAAGCCTTCAACATGGAATCCGGGAACCACAGCGGAGACAAAGAGGAGTAAGAGCGCATTGATCACTAGGATAAAGAATCCCATGGTGACGATAATGAAGGGGAGGCTCAGCAGAAGTAGAACGGGCCTCACCAACGCATTGATAATCCCAAGAAGCAACGCTGCCCCTATAAGAGTCTCCGTGGAGCTGTAGGAGATCCCTGGTACGATATGGGAGGCCCCCATGACGGCGAGAGTCGTTATGAACCAACGAATAAGAAATTCCTTCATAGGTGCATGGTACATCCCAATGTGACGAAATTGGCAGAAAAAATCCTTCGACGCCTCCCTACATCGGCATACTCTTTGCTTTCAGGGAGTAACTATGGCTACTAAAAAATCCTCATCCGCCAATTCAGCACCGACCGCATCGGTTAAAAAACTCACTCCTACAACGGCTGCTTTGTCCAAGGGTGCCGCAGCTGTGAAATCAAAGGCAACTACTCGAAACAAGCGTACGGCGGGGAAAATCACTTCCAAGCTGGCCCCATCATTCACAGTGGATCACAAAACATCCGCCAAGGAACCGGTGATCTCCCACGACGATATCGCCCTACGCGCCTACTTCATTGCGGAACGCCGTCAGAAAATGGACTGGGCCGGTGATTCTCATACGGATTGGGCAGATGCCTTGAGCCAACTCCGCGCCGAGGCACTCGAGAAGCCGCTGAAGAAGCGTTGAAGCTGGCTCAACAAGCCAGCAAGTCTGTTAGCAGTTTAGTCTGTAGGTCTGATAGACCTCGCAAAGAAACGAGCATTTGTGCGAGGGGAGCTGTAACCAACATGTCTCTGTACCTCCACGGGATATTTTGGCATCCCCTTTATCCCTGTGAGTTTTCCTGTTAATTCTTGCTACCCGTCGCCAGAATCGTCTGGAAGTTCGGGGCCTGCTGTTCGCGGGCCACAATGCTCACCTCGAGGTCGGTGAAGCCGACTTTCTCTAGCATGGAGTGAAGCTCCACGCCGGAGAAGCCAAGCCAGACATGAGCATAGAGTTCCTTGGCCTGCTCATAGGTATGGCTGGCCAGATCAAGGATGAGGATTCGCCCTCCCGGCTTGAGGATCCTGAAAGCACTTTCCACAGCACGCTGCGGACGCGCGGCATGATGGAGGGCCTGGCTGAAGAGGACCACATCGACCGAGCCTGATTCGACCGGTGGCTCCTCGAGATCCCCGAGCCGGTATTCCAGATTGGCATAGCCATTTTCCGTCGCGATGCGTGCACCGTATTCGACCATCTTGGGTGAGTTATCGATCGCAATGACTTGCTTGGCAGTGCGGGCCAGAAGCTGTGAGAGCGTTCCCTCCCCTGCCCCCATGTCGGCGATGACCATGGGCGGCATGAGGCGCAGAAGACCATGGGCAAGCGCCTGCCAGGAGCGGCCGGGAACGTAGGTGCGACCGAACTTTCCGGCGAGCTTGTCAAAGTAATCGGCCGCGCGGTCCCGTCGTTTGTTAAGCACGAGTTGGAGCGCGTGACGATCGCGTTCACCCTCGGGAAGCTCGGAAACCGCAGCAGTGACGGCATCTCGGAGCGGGGCGATCGCCGAAACTACGGCGGTGTAATAGATATTCTTCCCGACACGACGATCGAGGACGAGACCCTGACGGCGAAGCATTCCCAGACTGGCCGAGATACGTGATTGCCCCATCCCGAGAGCCTCCTGCAGCTCTGCCACCGAGAGCTCCTCCTCAAGCAGAAGTGCCAGCAGACGCAGACGGGTCGGCTCGGAGAGAGCGCGGAGGGATTGGAGGATTGACGCCACACCCATAGACATATACATATATCTTCATAAGTAAAGCCGGCAGCTCTCTGCCTGCTCTGCTTGGAAAACAAGAAACTCCAACCCCACGATCCCATGTCACGCAGCTACATCTTCTCCTCTGAATCCGTCGGCGAAGGCCATCCCGACAAAGTTTGCGACACCATTTCTGATGCCATCCTCGATGCCTGCCTGGCGCTGGATCCCAGCAGCAGAGTCGCCTGCGAGACCTATGCCAAGAGCAACATCGTCGTGATCGGTGGGGAGATCACGGTTCCCAAACTCAAGAATAAGCCCCTCGAATCCGCTCTCAATCTTGGAAAGATCGTCCGCGATGCGATCCGAGAGATCGGATATCACCATGACGATGATGTCTTCCATGCCGACACCGTCTTCATCAACAACATCATCACGTCGCAGAGCCCCGACATCGCCCAGGGTGTCGATGCGAAGAAGGCCACGGGCAAGAAGACCGCCGAGCAGGGTGCCGGCGACCAGGGTCTCATGTTCGGCTATGCGTGCGACGAGACTCCAGAGCTGATGCCCGCTCCGATCATGTATGCCCACCGCCTTGGTAGTGAACTCACACGCCTCCGCAAGAGCGGCGCGGCCAAGTGGCTCCGCCCCGACGCGAAGAGTCAGGTCTCCGTCGAGTATGTCGACGGGAAGCCGACCCGCATCGTGAACGTGGTCATTTCAACCCAACACGCCGAGGGAATCTCACACAAGGAGATCGAGAAGTTCTGCATCGAGAAAGTCATCCGCAAGGTCCTGCCCGCCAAGATGCTCACCAAGAAGACCGAGTTCCTGATCAACCCGACCGGCCGATTTGTTATCGGCGGTCCTCAGGGGGACACCGGCCTCACCGGCCGCAAGATCATCGTCGACACCTATGGCGGAATGGGACGGCATGGGGGTGGAGCCTTCTCTGGGAAAGATCCCACGAAGGTCGACCGCTCGGCCGCCTACATGGGCCGCTATGTTGCCAAGAACGTAGTTGCCGCCGGCCTTGCCGCGCGCTGCGAGGTGCAGTTCGCCTACGCGATCGGTCATCCTGATCCCGTCTCGATCCACATCGACACCTTCGGAACTGCCACTGTTCCCGAGGAGGCCATCGAGGTAGCCGTGAAGAAGACCTTCGGCTTCAAGCCCTCCGAAATCATCAGCCAGCTCAAGCTGCGCCGCCCGATCTACTCCAAGACCACGAACTACGGTCACTTCGGCAAGAGTGACTCCGACATCACCTGGGAGAAGACCGACAAAGCCGTTGCTCTCAAGAAGGCTGCTCTTTCAGCCGCCAAACTCAAATAACCCAATCACCCATTACCTAGATCCGATCACCAAATTCCTAAAATCATGACCAACACCACCGATTACAAAGTAGCCGACATCACACTAGCCGAATGGGGCCGCAAGGAGATCATCATCGCCGAGCAGGAGATGCCCGGTCTCATGTCGATAAGAAAAAAGTACGCACAGGAGAAGCCACTTAAGGGCGTCCGCATCACCGGTTCGCTCCACATGACTATCCAGACGGCGGTCTTGATCGAGACTCTCACCGAGCTCGGAGCCGATGTACGCTGGGCCAGCTGTAACATCTTCTCGACCCAAGATCAGGCCGCAGCGGCGATCGCCGTCACCGGCGTTCCTGTCTTCGCATGGAAGGGCGAGAGCCTCGAGGAATATTGGTGGTGCACCTACAAAGCCATCTCCTTCGATGGCGGCAAGGGCCCCCAGATGGTTGTCGATGACGGCGGTGACGTAACACTCCTGCTTCACAAGGGCTACGAGCTCGAGGATGGTGATGACTGGGTCAATACCCCCTCTGGCAATCACGAAGAGCAGGTCATCAAGGACCTCCTCAAACAGGTCTACAAAGAGAACCCGACCCGCTGGCACGATATGGTCAAGGAATGGCGCGGCGTCTCCGAGGAGACTACCACCGGTGTCCATCGTCTCTACAAGCTCCACGAGAAGGGCAAACTACTCGTTCCTGCCTTCAACGTGAACGACTCCGTCACCAAGTCGAAGTTCGACAACCTCTATGGTTGCCGCCACTCGCTGGTCGACGGACTGAACCGCGCCATCGACGTCATGATCTCCGGCAAAGTCGCCGTCATCTGTGGCTACGGCGATGTCGGCAAGGGTAGTGCCCAATCGCTCCGCGGACAGGGAGCACGCGTTATTATCACTGAGATCGATCCGATCAATGCCCTCCAGGCTGCGATGGAAGGCTACGAGGTCACAACGCTTGAGGATACCCTCGGTCGTGCCGACATCTATGTCACTACCACGGGTAACGTTGGCGTCATCAGCTTCGAGCACATGAAGCACATGAAGGACCAAGCGATCATCTGCAACATCGGTCACTTCGATAATGAGATCGAGGTCGACAAACTCCAGGCAGACAAAACAGTCAAGCACACCAACATCAAGCCCCAGGTCGATAAGTACACCTTCCCGAGCGGCAACGAGATCTTCCTTCTTGCGGAGGGACGCCTTGTGAATCTTGGCTGTGCCACGGGTCATCCCAGCTTCGTCATGAGCGCCAGCTTCAGCAATCAGACCCTGGCTCAGCTTGAGCTCTGGAAGAACCGCGAGACCTACAAACCCGGCGTCTATGTCCTACCCAAGAAGCTCGACGAGGAAGTTGCCCGCCTCCACCTCGATAAGATCGGAGTGAAGCTCACACAGCTCACCAAGGAGCAGGCCGAGTACCTCGACGTCTCCGCCGAGGGACCCTACAAGCCAGCGCATTACCGCTACTAGTCGCAAAGCGACTAGTGGTGAACAGTGAAAGGTTCAAGGGTTAGAAAGTTCAACAAATGAGCCCCGGTCAGAAATGGCCGGGGCTTTTTTATGGGTTGAATCAGGATAGAGGCGCGACCGGCCGCTCTAGAGCATCTTGCGTTTAATCTGTCGTTCTTTGGGCGATCATCTGGACCGTCGATAAATACAAGGACTCGCGCAGAGGCGCAGAGACGCAGAGGAAAAGACAAAGGATTGGTTGCGGAGAGAATCGTCATCGGCACTCCCCTCAAATCAGAGAATCACTTGATTGAAGCTTTTCGTCATACCATCTTTGCGTCTTTGCGCGAGATTTCTTCCCATGTACATGCGTCAAATAAAACCGAAACCGCTCTAGCGAAAGAGTCTTCCCCATCGCAAACCCATCTTCATTCCATGAAACGCTTTACGGAATGAAACCGCTACTTATACCATTTACGCGATTAGTCTGGTGGAATTTGCGAAGGAATTTTGGTGATGGGCTAGGCGGAAGACCGAGGGCTATCTGAAGATAACCCGAGGGATGACAACAACGCCCATCGCCGAAAGACCCAGCTGATTCTACCGGAATAAGAGTGGAGATGGTATTACCACCCGATGCGGGTAATGCCCTTGACCTGATCGAAGTGTACATCACGGGAAAGGATTGGCAGCAGGTGCTGGCGGCACTGGGCAGCGATCCAGAGATCGTGCCATGGAATGGGAGATCCTGCTGATTTCAGGTCTTGGCGGATCTCGGCGTAGTGACTTGCCGTGACCTCGTCCAGAGGCAACGCGGGAACTTCCATCTCCATCCGAGCGAGCTCTTGCTCATATTGCGACCGGTACCGCGAGGCAAGGATGCCGAAGCGATATTCTCCAAGCACAACCGGGGAGAGATAAATCATCCCAGCTTGCTCAAGCACGCCCCTGATAGCCGGATCCCCGTCCAGGAGAGCGGATAGGGCGTTTGTATCCAGAATCACTTCCATTCCTTGGAATCGACAGAATCGAACTCCTCGGCGATCCGCCGCTCGATTTTCTTCCTCTCACTCCCCAGATGCCTGAGCGCTCCGAAATGCCTGATCCATGGTTTAAGCTGGCCGGGAGATTGCGCACGGAGCTTCATTTCAAGGGCCTCGGTAACGAATATCTTCAGCGATATTCCTCCAGCCGAGGCGTGTGCCTTCGCCTGCCGAAACAGCTCATCCGGGAGTTCAAGGGTTGTCTTCATGAACCCATATTCCCATATTTACGGGTTTCGTCAAGAGGGTGCATCATCCCTTTCTCGCGAAGAGCAAAGGTCGGCTGTTATACCAAATTACAATAGGCATCGAACTTAAGCGGCGGCGGAGTTTTGGTGAATGGATAGGCGGCCAAGCGTAGCCTACTTAGCTCAGTTAGCCGTCAGACGTTTTTTCTGACAAGGTTCGCAAGCTTGGATGGAAAGCTAGGCGCGCGAGAACCAAGCCTCTGGAAAGAGGCGCGGAAGACTGCCGCAGGCAGCCCTGCAAAGGGCGGCACTGCTTGCCGGGAGGTAAGTGCTAACAAAAGCCGTAGCAGTTCTACGCCGAGTGAGCGGCAACGACGCTCTACGTCAAGATCGCGAGCCTACCTACTTGATGGCTGTCCAGACCCGATGCACATCATCGTGCTCTTCGAGTGACTGGAGAAATTCCCCAACCTCGGCACGCTGTTCGTCGGTTAGCGTGGGGAAGGTTTTCGCCACATAACCGATCTCACTGGTGACAATTTTCCAGCCGTTCTCCTTGAGCCAGTTGGTGACGGCCGCGGTGGCAGTGCGGTCGGTAATGAAGCGAGCTCCTTTCTTTTCGGCAGGGATGTCGTCGTTCTGCTCATGGTTCAGAGACTCCACCTCATTAGCACCAGCCTCAATAGCCGCCTCTTCGGGATCAACAGAAACATTATCTGTGTAGGCTTCCACAAGACCGACATGGTCGAAGAGGAACTTGTTACTTCCCGGAGCGCCGAGTTGCGCGTCGCGGAAGAGTACCCGGATCTCGGGGGTCGTGCGGTTTGTATTATCGGTGTAGACCTCGACGATCACTGGCACCTTGTGCGGGGTATATCCCTCGAAGGCGATATGATCGATGACGATCTTGTCCTCACCAATCCCTGCCCCCTTGTTAATGGCCCGGTCAATGACATCCTTGGAGACGCTCTCGGCACGGGCCTTTTCCAACGCGGCGAAGAGTCGGGAGTTCGTTGCGGGATCGGCACCACCCTGTTTGGCAGCGATGGTGATTTCCCGGACGAACTTCCCCGTCGACTTCGACTTCTTGAGGGATGTGACCTCGCGTTTTGCGAGGAGCCATTGGCGACCCATAGGAGGAGAAAGGTTAAGGTTTTAGCGGTTTAGTCTTTTAGACTGTTAGGAGAAATTCCGGACATCGATTCAAAATATTAAAGCGCTTTTCCGACTTCATATTTCAGATATCCGGATTAAACGCCAACTTTTTGGGTATGGAGCCTCTGTTTCTCTGACCTAATAGTCTAACAGCCTACAGTCTAGTAGCCTCTTTGCAGTTTTACTCGTCAGCAATAACTGGCGTCGAGCTGGCGCGCTTGCGGGCCGTGGCGTCGAGCAGCTTCTTGCGCAGACGGATGCTGAGCGGAGTCACCTCGACATACTCGTCGGGGGCGATGTACTCGAGCGAACGCTCGAGGCTCATCTTGAGCGGCGGGGAGAGGGAGACTCCCTTGCCGTCTCCCGAGCTACGCATGTTGTTCAAGGTTTTGGCCTTGCAGACATTGACCGGCATATCGTCGGCGCGTGAATTCTCACCAACGATCATTCCGACATAAACGTCATCCTGAGGAGAGACGAAGAGACGGCCTCGCTCCTGGATCTTCTCCATGGAGTAGGCCATGGCAACGCCGGCTTCCATGGAGATCAGAACTCCATTGTTGCGGGTGGGGATGTCGCCCTTGAATTCGGCATACTCCTTGAAGATATGCGACATGATGCCGGCTCCCTTGGTCAGGTTGACCAGATCGGTTTCGAATCCGATGAGTCCGCGGGTCGGAGCCTCAGCCTGGACGGTGACGCTCTTGGGCTTGTGATCCATGTTCACGATCTCGGACTTCCGACCGGCGAGACTCTGAAGGATGTCGCCCAGATTATCAGGCGGGACATCGATGTAGACGGTCTCGATAGGCTCCAGAAGCTTTCCACCCTCACCCCGCTTGTAGATGACCTCGGGACGCGAAACGAGAAGCTCGAAGCCCTCGCGGCGCATCTGCTCCACAATAACGGCGATCTGCATCTCTCCGCGCGCCTTGATCTGGAAGTGACCGGCAAGCTCCGTCTCCTTCACCTCGATGGAGACGTTGGTACGGGTTTCACGGGTGAGGCGTTCCTTGATCTGGCGTGCGGTGACAAGCTTGCCCTCCTTGCCGACGAGCGGTCCGTCGTTGATACAGATCTTCATCGTGATGGTCGGGGGATCGATATCGACGAAAGCGAGAGGCTCACGAGTTTCGTTATCAGTGATGGTCTCACCGATGTAGACCTCTTCGAAACCGCAGAGACCGACGATGTCGCCGGCACTGGCTTCCTGAAGCTCGATCTTCTGAAGTCCCTTGTGGCCGAAGATCGCCGTCACGGCCTTCTTTTCTTTCGTACCGTTCTTGTGGATGGCAACGATCTGCTCGCCCAGCTTGACCGTGCCGCTGATGATGCGGCCGAAGGCGATACGACCGAGGTAGTCGCTGTAATCGAGGTTGGAAACAAGCATCTGGAAGTAGTCGACATCCGACTTCTTCGGAGCCGGGATGTGCTTGATGATGGCCTCGTAGAGAGGCTCCATCGTGGTGCTCTCCTGATCGATCTCGTTCTTGGCAAATCCTTGCTTGGCGCTGGCGTAAACGACGGGGAAGTCGAGTTGCGTGTCGTTGGCACCGAGTTCGAGGAAGAGCTCGAAGACCATGTCCAGAACCTTGTGCGGGTCGGCATTGTCGCGGTCGATCTTGTTGATGACAACGATCGGCTTGAGGCCGTTCTCCAGAGCCTTCTTGAGCACGAACTTGGTTTGGGCCTGGGGACCACCAAAGGCGTCCACGACAAGAAGCACTCCGTCCACCATCTTCATGATGCGCTCCACCTCGCCGCCGAAGTCGGCGTGGCCAGGGGTGTCGACGATATTGACATGGTATTCATGCCACTGGAAGGCGGCGTTCTTAGCCTTGATGGTGATGCCCTTCTCACGCTCCAGATCCATGGAATCCATAATGCAGATCTCGGTGGCCTTGGCCTCGTTGGCGCGGAAAGTGCCCGACTGCTTGAGAAGCTGATCGACGAGTGTGGTCTTCCCGTGGTCGACGTGGGCGATGATGGCGATGTTGCGAATATTATCCATGGTCTTTTTAAGTAGCCGGCTACTATCTATGCACAATGTGCGCATGTCAACGGGGCATGGAGGCAAGCGGGTTAAAAATGTGAAAAAGTAAAAGGTTACAATGTGGCAGAATGAGAAAACACGGCTTGGATGGAAACCGCCCCGCTAATCTTCCATTTTTGTAACGTATCGAATTGGCCATAATTTTAATGCAAATAGACGATCAACCGTTTTAACAATTCAACGTTTTAACACTCCAACCAGCCATGCGACTGCTCT
Source organism: Verrucomicrobiota bacterium (assembly GCA_021413925.1). Lineage (NCBI taxonomy): Bacteria > Pseudomonadati > Verrucomicrobiota > Verrucomicrobiota bacterium. The sequence continues at coordinate 97,410 of JAIOPL010000002.1, read as the reverse complement.
TCCTCCAACACGATCCTCTGGATGGACCTGGCGCCTTGCTGGAGTGGGCAAAGTCCCGGGGACATTCGATAGCGTTTTGCCTGATCAGCGGAGGGGCACCCCTCCCCTCTCTGGAAAGCGTGGACTTTCTAGTGAGTCTCGGAGGACCCATGGGTGCGTATGAAGAGGAGAAACACCCTTGGATCGCCGCTGAAAAGCAATACCTCCGGCAGGCCGTCATGGCGGGAAAGAAAATCCTGGGGCTCTGTTTGGGCTGTCAACTCCTAGCGGATGCCCTTGGAGGAAAGGCATTCCGCCACACTTGCAAGGAATTCGGATGGCAGCCCATCGAGCCGACAGAACTCGGAGGAGAATGGTTCGGTACGGAGGATACTTTTAAAGCTTTTCAGTGGCATGGTGACACTTACACCCTCCCACCAGGAGCAGTTCAACTAGCACGTAACGAAGCTGCCGAGCAGCAGGCTTTCCTCATGGAGGGCCCGGCTAGAAATCAGGTCCTTGGACTCCAGTTTCATTTGGAATGGACCGAAAAGATGGCCCGCGAGATAGCCGTAGAGCCCGACATCGCTCCTCCAGTCTCAGCTTTTGTCCAGTCACCGAAAGAAATCCTCAGCGACCTCTCCCTATTCGAATCAGCCAAGAACCGCTTTTTTCTACTCTTGGACCGCTTCACCCTCACCCAATAGGCCTTTCGCCTTTCGCCTTTTTATCTGGTGCACCCGGCGAGGGTCGAACTCACAACCTCTTCCTTCGGAGGGAAGCGCTCTATCCAGTTGAGCTACGGGTGCCGTAAGGATGAAATTTGCGACGAAGTCCTGCTGGGGTCAATCCTCGTTTAAGAAGAATAATCTCGGAACGCGCCCTTCGGGCACAAAAAAACGGCCGGATTGCTCCGGCCGTTTTTCGAAAAGTAGACTTTAAACCAAGATTAGTCGTTCTTTGGCTTGATCGGCGTGGAAGTAGGAACTGCGTTGGTTCCCTTCGCGGCCTGCTGGGCCTGGATCTGGGCTGCCAGATTCTGGACGGCCTGCTGGAGATCAACAAGAGGGACCCATCCGATCAGGTTACCCTGCTGTCCGGTGGACTTATCCGCAAAGGAGGCGGCATTCAGGAGGCGAGCCTCACCGGTCTTGGTATTCCACTGAACCACGGAGTCCACCTGCTTATCGGCGATTGTGATCTTGGCTGAGATGCACTGGAAGGTAGATTGCTCAACGGCAGTGGTGCTCTTTTGGTTGCAGGCGACCAACGCTAGGGAGGCAGCTGCAAGAAGGGTGATGGAGGTTAACTTCATAAGAGGTCAAACCTAGGAGAGGATCTTTAGGAATGCAAATGCAAAGGAAGGATCCCAGGCAGAACTCAGGGGGCTCTTTTCCGTACTTCCCCTACTTCCCTTACTTCCCTTTGGTATCGATCAACTTGGCAACTTCGATCTCGTTCAAGGTTACGGGATTCTGTTGGAGCAGCTTGGCTAGATAGGCCTTGGCAAGGAGTTGAGCCTTCTCTTTGCGGAGCTCATTGGTCAGAGATACTTTCACTTCATCTAGAGAGGCTGTGTAGGGATCCTTGACCTCAAGAACCCGAATGATGTGCCAGCCGTCATTCATGCGGATCGGATCGGTTGTTCCATTCTTCGAGAGTGATGAGACAGCTGTACGAATCTCAGGCTGGATCTGCGTCTCACCAAGGGATCCGAGATCCCCGCCACGCTGCGCGCTGGCAGTGTCGTCGCTCTGGGTCTTGGCCACAGAGCCGAAATCACCGCTCTTAAGAGCCTTCTGCACGGAGTCGAGCTTGGACTGAGCCCTCTCCTCAGAGGCCTTGTCGGCTCCCTTGGGGCAAGCGATGTAAATCTGCGCCAGATGATATTGTTTCGGGACCTGAAGGGCGTTGTTTTTCTTCAGGGCATCGTAGGCGGCTTCCAAGTCCGACTGCGAAGGGAACTCTGCAGGAGGAATCGCCAGGGACTGCAGGTAGGACTGACTGATGGCCTGCTGACGAATACGCTCGAGCTGGGCAGCGATCTGGGGTTGCTGCTCCCATTTCTTGGCAAGAGCCTCCTTGAAGACAAGTTGTTGGACAATGAGTTCGCGGACCAGGTTATTCAGCGCCGCGGGATCCTTGGAGAGCGTTAACTGATCACGAAGCGGGAGTTTCTCGATGAGTGGCTTGATGTCGTCGGCCTTCACCTCACTATCGCCTACTTTCGCGATGACCGTGGTGTCCGCCTGGGCGGGTGAGGTGAAACCGAGGAGGCCGAAAGCGATAAGGGGGATAATCTTGAGGAAGTTCATAATGGAGAGGTGGTGTATTGTTGGAGTATGGTTGAGAGGTTTTTGTTCAAAAAATCGGGTTAATCTTGTTTTTTTGCGGTGGAAGAATCCCCGGACTTTGAGTCAGCAGGGCTCTCTTTTTTGATGGTCTGATCGGTGAGCTTGTTCTGGTAGTCCTGAAGCAGGGTTTGTAGTTTCACTTTGGTAATCCCAACAAAGGGTTCCCTGGCAGAGATGGCCGTCCCCAGTCCGAACTGGGCATAGCGGTCGAGCACCTCATTAGCCAGGCGATACATTTCGGCGTTCTTGACCTGCTGTTCGGCGATGCGGCGATCAAGCAGGATGATTTTGGAGGCGAGTTCGGCACGCTTTCCCTCGGTTGCCTTGGCGTATTCGGCCAACTTCGCATAGCCGAGCTTCCACTTGGCAAGTGACTCGGTGAGGTGATTGATCTGGAGGTCGTCAGTAGCAAGCTTGGTCTTCAGATCATCGATCGCCTGGTCAGCCGTTCTCTTCTCGGCGGTCGATTTCTTGCTCAATGCTTCCAGATCTGCCTGAAGCCCCTTGATCTTCTCCTCATCGTCGGCGACAGCAGCCTGAGCCGTGGCAAGCTTCGCGTTGGCATCGCGGAGCTGGATCATGCTATTGCGCACCATCTCGCGCATCTTCTGCTGGGCGGGGTCGACCTTGTCGGCGGCAGGCAAGGAAGCTGTCAGGAATAGCACCGTGGCCAAGAGGGTAAGAAGTGAGGCTTTTCTCATGAGGATGGAAAATCGGGAATGGGTGATAGGGGATGGGGAATACCGAGCCGTGGGAACGAGCGGGTCAATGGGCGATTAGGGATCGGGGTGAGGGGCTGAAGGCGGAGGCGGCGTGAGTGGAAAGTGGGAAAGTGAACCAAGACTGAGGGGGCAACGGGGGATGAGGGCCTTAGAAGCGGGCGTTGAGATCGAGTTGGAGGATGTCTGCCTTGTACGTTGGGCCGGCGATGCCGGTTGCGCTCAGCCAGCGGGCGCCTATGAAGACATTCTTGGAGAGGGCGAGGTTGCCGCCCACGGCATATCCCTTGAGGTTCGTGCCGCCGCCTCCGAAGTCGGAATCACAGAATCCGTCGATCACTGCATCAGACTCCACATAGCGGTAGCTAACTCCCAAATCCCAGTCCCAACGCTTCTGGAGTGCTCCGGAGCCGATCTTCGCCTGTATAATCCAAGCGGTGTTGCCACCGTTGTAATTATATACGCCTCCGGAATTTTGAGCTAAGTTATTAACAGGACCCGTAACCAACGTCTGGTTGTAATTGTTATCAGGTCCAGGAACAGGGCCGTTGTTCACGATGTTTTGAGCGTTCCATGCAAGGTTGCGATCCCATTCTCCCGAGACGGAGACCACGAATGGTTCCCAGTGGCGGTATTCCAAGCGGGCGTTTGCTGAAAGAATGTTGTAAGGCGTTGCTAATCCAAAATACTGGAATTGATTAATATAATACGGGTCGACTCCTTGGGTTGGATCATTAATGTAATTCGCCTGTGGATTTCCTGTGGGAAGACCATTTTGATCGTAAGCATCCACTTTTTGGATATTTCGAAGCATCGTGTAGGTGTTTCCACGCTGGGCAAATCCCGGCCTTGAATCATCGGTACTCATCTGGGCCTCCTGATTTGGGGTCAGACCCGGCGCGGAGACTTTTCCCTCAATATTTTGGAAATAGTAGTATCCTGCGGAACTCTTGAAGTTGAGATCCTTCGTGATCTTCCAGTCGATGCCGACCTGACTGGCATAGAGATACTTGTCGTTGCTAGGTTGCTTGGTCTGCTGGGTGGCAGGAAAGTTCAGATCTGTATTGTAGATGGGAAAGATTCCCGCACTCGCAAAAGGAGTAAAGCCCTTGAAGATCTTGTATCGGGCCTGGGCTGCAACTCCGTCGAAACCGATATCATTCGCCCACATAATCGTGGACGGGGTGTAAAAGGGGTTGTCAAAACGGCCCACAGTAATTGCCGCGAGACGGTCCGGATCGGATCCGATTTCATACTTCAGGAAAGCCCTATCCAACCAGATCGCGTAGGAACTGAAATTACCTCCCTGGGCCATGCCGTTGTTACCAACGAATCCGAAGGTCTGGTTTTCGGAGACAGGCGAACCATTTTGACCTGTGCCAATCCGAAAACCGGAGGTGAAGTTCTCTCCCAGATCCATGTCGGCTCCGAATCGGAAACGTACCCGCGTTTGGTTGCGCTGTTGGGTCGTGTTGTACGTCGGGGGACCGATCGGGTTTTGGGCCTGATAATATCCAAAATAGTTATAGAGAGGTGACGATCCGGGAATAGCCATGAGATTGATGGGCCACTGGGAGTTCACCGCGTTGAAATTCATGGTATCAAAGATTTCGGTCCCGTTATTCGTTGAAAAATTGTTACCCTGATAACGAGTCCTCAAGTCCATGAAGGGTCGAAATTTTTTCAGCCACTCGGGCACGTTGGATTGAGCCCATCCCTCGGACTGGGCGGCAGCCATCACATCGCGCTTAATCTCATCACGCATCTCCGACTTTACGATCTCGGGGACGTAGGAGACGCTGACCGCCTCGTCGGAGGAGGGAGGTGCTGCTGCTTCCATGGCCATCTGCTGGGCGGTTGCGGCTTGTGTGGCGGCCTGCTGTGCAACCTGTGACTGCTGGGAAGCACGCTGTGCATCTTCCTTCGCCTGTCGGATCAAGTCGCCAGCATCTTCCTTTGTGAGAATGCCCCGCTGGACGAGGCGATTAATCAGGTTTAGGGTGACGTTCTCGGACGGTGTAACCGGAGGTGGCGCCGATGCGGCCATCACATCGGGAGGTTGTTCCAGATTCGGAGGGGCATCCACGGGGATCGATGGAAGTTTCTTGGTTGCAATGACGGACTCGGAGCTGACCGGAGCTTTGCTTAAGGGTGATTCGTTGGGTTGCAAGACATCAGCAGTGGCGTTCGTATTCGTATTCGTATTAGCGGAATTCGTTGGGACGGCGTTTGTCACTCCATTGTTCGTTCCACCATCGCTTGCCGTACTGGAATTCTTTGAAGTTAATTCAGCGGAGGGAGCTAGGACGGAATTCGTCTCAGAAATTTGAGCCGAGGCTTGTGGAGCAAGTGATGACGGCGCCTCGCCTGAAGGTAATGTGGGAGCCGGATTCTCCAGACCCGATGAGGGTGATGGAACTGGTGTCGGAGTCACAGTGGAAGAGATCTCACCTACCGGAGCCGCCCCCCCGACTGTTTCCGTTGCGGCACTTGGAGTCGCTGGAGCCGGAGACGGGGTTCCCTGCGCGATGGGAGGAGCTGTCGAAACGGATGCAGCTGCATCAGCCATTATGGAAAGATCCGCGCTCAAAGACGAGGGCGCAGGGCTCGGCGCCGGGTTTGTATCAAACAGCGAATCGGCCGCGTCAACAGGCACGGAACCACTGCCCAATAGGAGCAGTCCCAAGGCTATCGCCGCTTTGGTGAGAAGGTTAACTTTCATGAGAAAAGGGATCAATTGGGTCGCCTTGCGTTGAATTTCATCACGATCGGCATCGGCATGCCCGGGGGGGGCGGTTCGCTCAGCACGACATCGGCCAGCACCTCGTTCTTGATCGCGGCATCCAGTTCCGGGTTTCCGGTGGATTGCGCGAGGGATACCTTGCTGATGCGACCCGTGTTATCCGCCCAGACGCGCACCTGGACGCACATGACGGCGCTTCGTGTCTTCTTGTGTGATCGGAGGGCCTCGGCCACGCGGGTCTGCACCTTGCCGGCATACCAGCCGTATTTGCTGCCACCTCCTCCACCCTTGCCCCCGAAGCCGTTGCCACCCATGCCACCGCCGTTGCCGGCGGCAAGACCCGAGGCATCGTTGCCCTGGATGCTGGTGCTCAAGGGAGCGGCTTCCGGTTCGGGAGCCTTGTCGGGCGGCTTCTCCTCGCTCGGGGCCTCCTCTTTCTGGAATTTCGGCTCCTCCGGCTTAGGAGGTTCCTGCTTCGGTGGTGGCGGGGGTGGCGGTGGTGGAGGTGGGAGACTCACCATCCGGACCTCGTTCTTGGGGGCGGGTGCACTCCCCTCATCATCGGAACGGAAGAGGAAGAAGGCGGCAACACCTGCAACAAGCACGGCACCGCCGATGATCAGCGACAGGGGCGCCTTCTTCTTCTCCGGTGATGCAGGTTTGGTGGACATGATTGCTCCTCTTCTCCCCTTATTGACGCTTCTGGGTGGCCAGACCGACCTTCTCCATGCCGATGCGCCCGATCACATCGAGAACATCCATGACCCCCTGATACTGGGTGGCACTGTCTCCACGTACCACGACCGGGGTGTCAGGATTGGCCGATTTGGCCTCCTGAAGCTTCTGCTCCAGTTCGGGAAGGGTGACCGGAAGGGTGTTCAGAAAGATCGCCCCCTCGTTGTTCACGGTCACGGCCTGAGTCTTGGGACCACCCATGCTGGGCGCGGAACTTCCCTTGGGAAGGTTCACCTTCACTCCCTGGATCCCGGCGCTGGTCATGATGATGAAGATCAGCAGGAGAACTAGGTAGAGATCGACCATCGGCGTGACATTAATGTCGGCGATGGCTTCTCCTCCGGAATCAGATTGCATGGTGGGTTTCGGTTACGGGTTGAGCTTTATTGCGGTCTTAGTGAGAAGAAGACGAATCTCCCTTTTCAGGATAATATTCGGCCATCTTCGTCAGGAACTCCTCGGTGAAGAGATGCATATCCGTGACGATGTCCTTCACCTGAACGCTCAGATAGTTGTACCCGAAGAGCGCTGGGATCGCGACGATCAGACCGCAGACCGTGGCGAGCAACGCGGCGGCGATACCGGGAGCGATGGCATTGATATCGACCTCTCCTAGCATCGCGATCTCACCGAAGGTTATCATGACACCGATAATCGTACCGAGCAGTCCGACATAGGGACCGCCGGCGATACAAATAGTGAGGAGCACCATCATGCTCTGGAGCTTGGCATTTTCACGGGTCACCTGAGCTTCCATGCTCGATTCGATCGACTCAATCGCACGGTGGGAGATCCCGCCACCTTTGCTCACACGTTGGCGGATCTCCTGGCATCCGACATGGTAGACACGGTAAATCGGCGTGGAGTGGATGAACTTGATGTGATTGGCCTCGGCACGGCCACCTAGCGTTTCGATCACTTCTGCGTCATCGGTGTCGATCGCTGTGAGATCACCGGCGAGATGATGCCACTGGTTCAGGAACTCCTTGGAGCCACGTGCCAGGCTGGTGATGTACTTGTTCTTGGCGTACATCACGATCCAGCTGATGGCGGACATGATCCCCAGAATGCCGATCACGACCCAGGCATCGACGGTCACTGACTTGATCAGGAAACCGAAGATTCCAAGATTCTCGAGGAAGCTAACCTTGGCAGGCTCGGGCTTGCCGGCTACGAGAAGCTTCGCATTCTGCTGGCCCTGACCGAGCGCCGCGAGCTTGATCAAGGCGGCACTTCTCGCGCTCTTGGAGATCTCCATTTCGTCGATCTCACCGCCGAAGGAGCCCTTCCCCTCCTCCCCACCGATGAAGGCGGGACCATTCAGGGCTGGCATGGCCACCGGCAGGTTGCCTACGGCATTGCCGTCCACGTAGAGCGTCGTGCGGGTGCCGTCTGAGACCATGGCAAGATGCCTCCAAGTCCCGGCGGCCAGAGGCGCAGCGGGCGCGGAGCGCTGGGTACCGGCGGGCCCCGTGATCTCGATGAAAGGAGCCCCGTTATCCAGACCGATCTTCAGAGCGGCGGCGCCATCCTTACGGCTGTAGATGATCGATTCCGGAGCAAGCACGGTCGGCTTGACCCAGGACATCCATGTGAAGGGTGCAGCCTCGAGAACAGCGGCCTTCGGATTGGCCGGGATGCTGATCGGCTTCTTCCCATCGAGCTTCACGCCGCCGCCGATCATCGAACCCTCGACGGGAATCCCCGGTGTCTCCGCCCTGATGCCTTCGCCGGAGGAGTCGCCGGGAGGAGTCCCATGCTCGTTGAAGTGATAGACGGTGATCGTGTCGGCATCGAAGGCCGTCTTGGGCAGGTCGGTCTTCTCACCCTTGGCCGGCTTCTTCTTCTCATTGCGCGCCGAGTAGAGGTAGATCTCACGCGTGGCCCCGGCCTTGACGTCGGGGATCTTCACCCAGACGAATCCCTCGTTCATCACCGGGTCGAATTTCTCGATCTGGGAGGCGAGCATGGTCTTATCGTCGCTGTCGACGAAGCGCAGATCGCTTCCATCCTCCTTCGCGGAGGCGAAGTCGAAGTTCCCGTCATGAAGCCTCACGACGACCGTGGCAGTGCCAGCTGCATCGGGAAGAGGGACGCCATTGTCGGAAGTGTCGACGGTGAACTTGGTACGGGTACTCCATGCCTCGTTCCACCAAGTGCGGGCCTGAAGGGATCCGGGGATCAGAAACAGGATGACTGCGAGCGGAAGGAGGAGCGCTTGGAGATCGGAATATCGACGCATGCTGGGGATTGGTTTCATGGGTGTACGGAAAGGATGTATGAAATCGTTTAGAATTCGCCGAAGAGCCTGAAGGTGATCAGCATGGAGTTGGCCATATTGAAGTAGTTTCCGGTGGTGCCGTTGACCGTGTTGCCAACGGTTTTTCCCCAGGCACCGGAGGAGGGAGTGGGCGGAAGGACAGGGCTCTGCGTGATAAGCGGAAAACCGGCATCGATCGAGGCATTCAGATACTTGGCGATCTTGCAACGCGTCCCGAAGCCGTAACTTGCCAGCTTGTACTGGTTGTCGGAGCTGAAGATGTTTCCGTCATTGGAATACTCCGATCCCGGTGTGCCATCGAGAACGGTTCCCCCGTCGAAGAAGGCATAGACCCGCCACTCACTGATCCCAAGATGTCCCGCGATGATCTGGGGGGAGCGGAGTTCGATGCTCCCCATGAGGGCACTGTCACCGAGAACCGTGGCCTCGGTGTATCCACGGCAGGAATCGAGGCCTCCGGCCACAAACTGCTCGGTGAAAATCAAGGGCGTCGGCGACCATTGCCCCTGCACCTTGCCAAAGATCTGGAAGCCCCCGGGCAAGTCGTGCGTGTGGGAGAGGTCGCCGCGCGTCGTGAAGAAGCCGCCGCCGACCGTCGGATCATCGAACTGGCCGTCATTATATGTTCCGAGGCCGTAGATCGGGATGGTCTGCCCGCGGATCCCGAACGAAAACCCCGCGTCCAGGATGGTGACGGAATCCTTCGGCGCCCAGACCGCCGAGTAGTTGAAACGAACCGGCGCATAGTTGTAATCGTTGAGAGGGACGTTTGCCCCGGTTGTCGCGTCATTGTTGACATTAAGCACCTGCTTGAAATCCATGCCGGCGGAGATGGAGTGGCTGAAATCCTTTTCCGGCGGCAGGTTGAAGAGAAACCTGAACGCCGCGGTGCTGCCGTTTCCCGCCACGGAGCCGCCGCCGAGCGTGGAAAGACTGTTCTGCTTTCCGTAGGAAACGTTCAGCCTCAGCCAATCCACCCGTGGAAAGCGCGATGTGTAAAAGAGGTTCCAGTTCTGGACGGCGGAAGGTTGCTGGGGAGCGGTCTGATAGGAACCGCCGATGGAATGACCCAACTGCCAGAGGTTGTCGTAACTTCCCGCGAAGTTGAGCCTGAGAGCTGGGGAACCCGTGTTCCATCGGTTGTTTAACTCGGTGCTGCCGTGCAAGGGGAAGGTATCCTTCACCTTCAGGTTGACGTCCACCGTGCCGGGTTCAAATCCGGGCGTGAGCGTCGGGATCACCTGCCGGTCGCTCCATTGGTTGAGGGCCAAGATCTCGCTGGAGACCTTGTTGAAATTCGGAACACTGCCGGACTGGAGCGAAGGCACCCCTTTCTTGATAGCCTTGAGCGAGAAGAATCGTGACCCCTCCACGGTCAGGCGGCCGATCTTGGCCTCCGTCACCTCGAGGAAAACGATGCCCCGCTTTCCCGTCTGCTGGGGTATCTGAACATTCACAGTCTGGAATCCCTTGTCCTGAAAAGCCTTTTCCAGCGCGGCCCTTGCCTGCTCCACATCCTCAGGAGTCCGCTCCGGACCCATGAAGGGATAGACCGCCTTCTCGATTTCAGCCCTGTCGAGCTGGTGGGAACCGATCACCCTGAACTCCCGGATGTAGAGCATCTGGCTCCTGTCGACCGCATTCGTGCCGACTCCGGCGGGTGATACCGCGACGGCAGGTACGGGAGGAGGCCCGTCATCCGATGCGGATTGACGGGTAAGACTTGCTTGAACCTGAGAGAGCCCCTGAAGCAGAGAGATCATCAGCATGCAGAACATCATGGCAGTCAGCCTGCCGGCTGCATGCCTGATCGCTTTCTGTTGATGAAGTGGGTTTTTCAAGGGTTTGGGATCGTACCACGCTCCTCCACAAAAGAGAGAAAAATGGGTCATAGCTTTATCAGAAAGGGGCAATCTAGAGAAACGACCAAATGTTACGTTTTCGTGACAGTGGCCAATGATCTGCGGGCACTCCACCCAGGCGACTGAGATCTTCTTGATCCATCATTGATTGTCTTGATAACCGGGTATGTCCAACGGCGCTTTCCTGTCAAAGCGAACCTTGGAACTGGTCTCTATCTGAACTACCCGCCCATCGTGGATCGTTATAACAATTGATCCGAACTTTAGTCCCCTCGCCTGCTCCTCAATCACATGAAGCCAGCCCTTTGCATGTCGAGGCCGACGATCGTCCTCCATAGACACAATATCGGCTTGGTTATGCAGGTTTTTTTGAGCCATGAAGGATAAGGATTTTATACGACCATAATGATCGTTATTGTTGACTATGCAATCTTTTTTTTGTTTCCGATTAAAAATGGATTGCCCCACGGACCGCACGGATAGCGTGATTAATCCACTGCAATTACTGCCCCGCCTCAGCCACGAACTTCAACGCCTGATCATAGGCTTCCCATCCCCACTTGGCTCTGAATAACTCCTCTTCACGGGTGAACCCACTCCTCAAGCGGGACCTGACCACGGGTGCAGTAGAGGGGGCAGGCAAGGTTGCCACTGACCCACCGGCAGATGAAGGACTAAGGACAAGTTCCAAGGACTCCGGGCCATTGTCATCCAAGCCGATCGGGGCAGAGGGGATGATGCTCACCGTGGCCCCATTCACAACAAATTGATCACCGAAAGAAACTCCTGCTGTTTCAACGGATCCAGACTTTCCCTGGGGAGTATCTCCCACCTGACTCTGCCGCGTTGTAATCATCGCCGGGGATACCATTGCATATGGAACGCCTCGTGGAGTGATATCCGCAGGCGCCGTAACCCTCGGCACTGCGCCGAGAGACTGGACTCCGGCAACGCTACTGGGAATACCCCCGTGATCGCTCTCATCGGAGGGAAGTCGATACGGCAAGGAATCCACCGACTTCGCATCCACGGATCCGGCGGATCCGGGTTTCAAGCGTGATGCCGGCCCCACTTGAGAGCGGCTACCCTCTGAGATAACTGATCTCTGGGGAAGATCCGATGCCGAAGAGACCCTCAACATCTCTTCTGAGTCCCGCCTGATGGATCCCAAGCGCTCTCCCCCTTGGGAATTTAGAGATAAAAAATCCCTTTTAGGAACACTTTGACGGCTCAAATCGGAACTAAGAACCCCTGATATTTGAACCAAAAGGAACGCAAGAGTAAGGCCGCTGACCATGCCAAGAAGGATGAGACGTGTTTTCATTGGTTGATCCTTTTGGAAGAAACTGGAAAAACCGGCGCAGTTGATGCGCCGGTTTTCCATGCATGCACCCGAACCGAATCGGTCGGATGCATGAAGTGATGCACTTCGACTACTTCTTGATCACGAAGCCGCCATCGGTGAAGCGCTGAACATTCAGGGACGATTCCAAGATTCCACCTCCTTGGGTGGCCGATGTGTTCTTAATTCGGGTCACCAAGGCATTGGCAAAAGCCAACTTGAATCCAGTCAGATCGCTCGGCTTGATGATACGGTTATAAAGCCACGCCGTGTAGCGCCCGCTCTGCACATTAGCCGTGGTGAGCTCCACGCCATTGTAGGAGAGAGCCTTGCCGCGGGATGCCGGTGGAATGGTGTTGTCGGATCCAAGAACCCTCGTACTGGCGTCTCCCGGCGTTAGATAGCCGATGTAGTATCCGTTGGTTGCATTAGGATAAAGCTGTCCGGTGACAACTTCACCCTCAACATCTTCTGAGTAAGATCCTTTGTAGGCATATTCAGCCAGCGTGGTGGTCAGCACGGGTGCCAGATTGGCACCGCTGTTGTAGCCCCCTGAGCCAACGACCACGGGAATATCGCCTGGTTGCACACTCTCAGGCCAGAGCACATGATTCGTGGAGGTGCCGCCGTAGGTGATGCCGTTGGTCGTGGTCTGTCCGGTGATGCTGGGAAACCACACCCTCACATTCGCCGTTGTTCCCAAGCCGATCTCCGCATAGGCGCCGAAGCGCTGGCCGGCATCGGTATTCCTGCCGATCGCCCAGACCGTGGAGTTGGCATCATTGGTATTTCCTGTGAAGACATCCGCCGTCAGGTTGCCTATGTTATATAACTGCTGGGCCAACTGGGTCGTGATGTTGGTTCCGGGAAAGCCGGGGCTTGCGTAGAATCCAAGGGGTGATACACCCACGATGTCGGCAGCCAGCGAGTCATAACGAACCCCCTGATAGGTTCCATTAAAAGGAGTGGTGGCCTGGAAGACCGTCGAGAGACCGAAGTCGGCCTTAGCAAGCTCATTCGCACCTGTCAAGGGACTGGGGACGCTTCCGCTACCCGTCCCATCGGTTACCACGAATTTGGTATTGCTCCTCGGATTGCTGGCAACCCCCTCAATCGCACCTGCTGCTCCAATGAAGGAGACCTTGATCACGACGTTGGAGCCGCCATAAGAACCATTCCAAGCACCGAAATTGGCACCTGTCGCGGTCGACAAGGAACCCGAGGAGGTGGTGTTGCCGTTGACCCCTTGGAATTTCCATCCCGTAGCCAATAGCTGGGAGATTGCGTGCTGGGTGGCCTGACGATCTCCATTGGATCCGACGATGCGGATTGTCGTCTGCGCCGAGGCGGTTGCGGCGGTTATGAGGGCCAGCGATGCGAAGCTGAGGAGTTCGATGAGTTTCATATTGTACTAATAATTGGTTATCGATTTCTATGTATTTTTCTATGCTGCTGTTATTTGCGCATTCGTTGTTAAAAGAGGAATCCTGAGGATTCTTTGGGGTTTGCCTTGCGTCGATAGGCCGCACCGAGAAGGACCGCTCCAATACCCAACAATGCATAGGTCGAGGGTTCGGGAACAATCGTCGGGTTGAAAGCGATCAACCCCGCATTATTGAGTGAGAAGCCACCGCGCCAGGAGGGTGCGTTAGTGCTCTGCCTGTAGAGGTCGAGAATCTGGTTGAGATTTCCCTGAATATCATTCCATTGGCTGACCGAGCCGAAATCAGTGCCACTCTGGGTCACCTGATAATTATAGCTTGAGGGACTGGCTGTATTGGGCTGGAAAGCCGCATTGGTGCTGTTGGCCGTGGCAGAGAGCAAGTTGAAAGCAGACGTCACGGAAGTGATCTGCGTAGCGGTGCCAGCGGTAGATGTCACATTTGGAGGAGGCGTGCTCTGGACATTTGAGTTGGTCCTAGCCACCGAACTGTAGAGGATGGGGACGGTGTTGGTTGAGGTTCCGAAAATTCCCCAGAAGAGGTCACTTCGGGAATACCAGTCGTTACCATACTTAGCGGCCAAGTCTGAGCCAACGTTACCTAGACTGAGTGGGAAGCTTCCTTTGTTGGTATCGTAAAGAGATCCCTGCCCGATGTTGATCAGGTAGGAATCGCTGGATCCGGTTCCTCCGCTTGCGCGGAAGCCGATCAAGAGGTCACTGGAGACCCAGTCGTTAAGGACTTGGGCCTGTGAGGTGATTCCACCCAAGGCGAACGCCGTCACGGCGATTGCGACCCTCAGAGGGTTTTTTAAGTTTGGTTTCATGATGTTTGCGTGGTGTTGATGTTGCGTTGTGCCAACTCCCGATGTCGGGTCATGGAAAATTTTTTGTCGTTTCTATATGCGATACGATTGATCGTTGTTTATGATTTACTGAGTATTCAGCGACCTGTCTAGTCGTTTTTTAATTTTTGTTGGATATCCTCCAGTGGCTCTTCGCATATCACAGAGCGGCCTGTTTCGTCCCTTGTTCCGATTCCTGCTGCTTGACGGATTTTTCGATCTTCTCATCGTCACCATCCCCATCTCCTCCACCATAGCCGAGCACCTCGACCGAAATGATGGATGGGGCCGAATCAGCCTGATCGTTGCGGGCATTCCTGCCTACGGAATTCTCTGCGGCATTATTCGCAACTGCAGCCGCAGTAACGGCACCCGCGGGAGGAGCGGCGGGAGGAACGGATGCCGGAGGCGCTGCTGCCGGAGCAGCAGGTGGAGGAGCCCCAACCGTCACGCCTCCCGCAAGGATATTGTCAGCATTGAGGATTTTCCGGGCCGCAAGATTCAGATTGCCGGTCGATCTTATACCCGCATCTCCAGCGTCGATGACACCCGTCGGTGCGATCAGGTCGACATTACTCGGCGCCACCCCGGCCACCGTGGCCAGAACGCCGATTCCACCGCCCGTGGCAATACCCGCAAGGTCCGTCTCCACGGCACCGCTCTGAGGATCAATCAGAACCCGCGTCGGGGGAGCCGACTGGACCGTCTTGGCGGAGGATCCGGCCGCAATGTCCCCCTTGTCGGACCAGATCATGACATCTCCCCCACGGAGAGTGAAGATGCGGCCGATACCAAGCGAGACATCATCCCTGGAAAAGATATTCACTCCTCCCCCGCTCTCGGTGACGATGCCGGGAGGAGTGAGGCTTTCACTGATGGAGTAGTTTGCGAGCGAGATCCCCCCTCGCGGCGCAACCAGATCAATTCCGCCACCGCTCTTGGTCCGTATGTCACGGGCATTCAGGATGATGTCTCCATGACCGCTTCCGGCGGGAAGAAAACGGTCAATCGCCGCAAGCCCGTTCCTGTAAGTGCCGTAGTCAGGGGAAGCGGGATCGTTCCGATCACGCCCCGAGTCCCTCAGAACGACATGGAACAGGGAAAGCGCGATCCGCGCCATGGACTCATCGTCCATCCCAAGACGGAGGATTCCACCAAGAGATCCGGCGTCTTCGACCCGTGCGGCAAGGAGAGAATCACCTTGAGAGTTCAACATGGGGATGAGTTGACTGAAATAGCTCCCGGCGGCATCCACAGGAGCGAAGTATTCCAGGAGATCGACGCTACGGAGATCCCCGCTTCCAAGTCCTGAGGGAAGACTCATCCCCGCGACTGCGATGATCGAGGCACCATCAAAGGGCAGGGCAGGATTTCTGGCATTGCCTATACTGGTGATGCCCACCCCCGTGCCGTCTGAGTTGACGTCGCCCGTCCCGAGATCGATGTCCCCGCCGGCAAGAACCTGCAACATTCCGGGGCCGCTGATCTGGATGTCACCGCTGCGGGGTTGGGCCCTGTAAGCCCAGTCCGCAGGTTGGTTGAACCGGTCAAGTTCCTTCGAGGCTTCCTCCAAGCGAGGGGTGTTCTCATCGAAGGGACGCAAGTCCCCTCCAGCCGAAACGACACTGAGATCAGCAGAAGAGAGATGCTGAATGGAAAGAGAGAGGTCGGCAATGTCACCGCCGGCAAGAACCCTCGTCGCCTTGGGGGAGAAAACCCCAAGCCCCGAAAGGTCGCCTCCGAGGGCATAGATCCTCACCGGATCTGGATCCCCGGCATGCAGGAGGCCCTGATCATGCCGGGCGATCTTCCCCTGAAGGGCTGCATTGGCGCCGGTATAGGAGGCCGTTTCCTGAAGCGAATAAGAGAACTCCCTCAGAAAAACAGACGGAGAAGTCAGGTAGTTGTACGTGGGGTCGTTCCTCAGGAGAGCGGCGGAGAGGGGCGCCCTGACCGAGGGAAGCAGGGCTGGGGAGGAATCGGAGATATTGATCACGGAGGTGGACCACCGGACACCCTCCTGCTGACGAGAGACGCCATTGATCGTGGAGGCCGAAAGCAGAGAGAGACCACCTCTCGCCGCGGGGGAGAGTGTCAGATTCCCCTGCAGATCGATGCTACCCGAGACGGCGGCCAGATTGATGGAGGCAGGAAGAAGAGATGCGGCACTCCCAAGATCGGGAGCTTCGGCCACAAACTCTGCGATTCTAAGCCATGGCTGATAGTCCCCTGGCTTGCCGGGATTGGAAGGACTCACGCTGTCACTTGTCCGATCGGCAACCATCCACTTCTGAAAGGCAGGCAGATCGAGCAACTGGGTCCGGAAGGTGATGTTGCCACCTAGAGACACGGCACTCATATGGCTCTCAGGCGCATAGGTGGAAAAATAGTTCCTGAAATAGACTTGGATGCCTCCTTGGGTGAAAAGACCGTCGTTGATCCCCTGTGGCAACAGAAAAACATTTCCGACGGGACCTAAAAGCGCATCCCCCCCGGCAGTAACCTTGATGCTTCCCTTGCCAAGGAAGAAAGAGGTGGGAAGCCAACTCTCTGGAGCGGGATTTGCCCTGTCGGCAAAGCTAGTCTCGATCAAGGAGGAGAGGTACCGCCCCTCCACATCCCTAGTCCTGTTGCTGATGATGTCACCACCAGCCTTGATTGTGGCATCACCCCTCTCCACGTAATAGACCCCCGCATCGATGTTCCCGCCGGCTTCGATCGTGAGATCGCCGCCTCCTGTCTCCACAAGCACTCCATCGGATGGTGCAAGCAGTTTTCCGAACAGATCCCTTGCCGTCACGCGTCCCTGGGTCGGGATCACGGCGTCGACGTTGCTGACATTCCCGCCGGCCAGCATCGAGACATTCCCTCCACCGAGGGCGCCCACTCCTTGGAAGAAGTTCGCGAAATTCACCCACCAGGTCGTCGTGGCGACTTCACCGTTGTAAAGGGTCATCCAGTTGCCATCTCCGTCCGTCTGACCCCGACGCGAGAGCCAGTTGACAGGCATCTGGCGCGATGAATCGGGAATATAGGAATCATCAGAAGCCAACTGGACATGCTCGATATCGCCGCCGGCCGAGAGACTGACATTGCCGCCGCCAAGCGAGTATTGCGGGGCATAATTGGCGGGTTGCTGGTATCTCCCGAACGGTCCCGTCTGCCCCCTGCTGGTATCAATACTCCTAGGATCGAAAGTGCCGCCCAGCCTCGGATCGGCGGTGCGGGCACCGGCCGTGTAGATCGTGGCGAACTGATTCTGCAGCCGAATGTCACCTCCTGCGGCAACGGAGATGTCCCCTGTGCCGGTGCGGATTACCTGATAGTTTCCGGCCAGCGCGTCGGGAGTGTAGGAGTTGAGCGCATTGCCGTCGGATGTCGACGGCCTGATCGCATTGGAGCTCTTCGTCGGTTTGCCAACATTGACGGAACCGGTACCGTTTCCGTTTACGGCAAGCGGATCGGCGGAATTGAAATCCCCGCCTGCGGCAATCCGGTACGACCAGGAGGACTGGCTCAAGGTCACCCCCTGCCCGTCTCTCACCAAAGGCAGAAGCTGTGCAAAATAGAGTCCTGAGACACTCGTGCCAAAACCATCGGAAAGGCTTCCATTGAAGGTGATGTCATCCTTGGCCCTCAGTGTCAGGAATCCCGCGTTCCTGCGGGTGGTCGCGCCTGTCGGGTTGCCCTGATTGTTGAGCACACTGAGGCTCTCCCCGTAGCGCGCCGTCGAGAGATTCCAATCATTGTTGAGCAGGAGACCTCCCTTGGAATTGATGATCTCCTCTCCGGGATTGATCTGGAAGAGAGATTTCTTATCAGCAGGAATGGCGGAAAGAATCCGTGCGCTCGCGCCGCCCGCATTCGCCATGAACGCGGAGGCATTATTGAGTGCCTTCTGCTTGAAACTCGTGTCCGTGGAGGGACTCCAAAAGGTCGTGTTGGGAGGAGTATTGTTCCTCGTGGAAACCTTGGCAGTGTACAGTAACCCGTTGAAAAGAACTGTAGTCCCCGCAGTGTAGCTCGTCGTGTTGTTCCACGACGGCGCGCTGGAATCAATCGAAGCGATCCCTGCGAGAGCGGCATCCTGACGGAACACACCCTCGACCTCGATGGCCGAAGCCCCCTTGATCTCCCCGCCGATGGGGTTCACCTGAACATCGGAAGCGTTGGCAGTCTGGGGCGCTCTCAGGTGAAGTCGTCCCGCCGACTGCCCCAGCCCCGGGACCTCATCCACGGAGAGGTCGATCAAGGATCCCCCGGCAAGATCCACGACCCAGGCATTACCGGCAAAGGATCCGGAAGTGCCCGTCGCGGCAATGCCCGCAGAACCCAGCGAGGCATTGTTCCCCGCTTCCAAGGTGACATATCCCCCCTTCCCGGCCGAGTCGAATTCATCCCCGCTGGCATCCAATGTCGCGCCTTCCTTGATCAAGACGCTCTTTCCGGCGAAGAGGCCGATTTTCCCACCAGTCTCGCCCGATGCGTCGATGAGGCCCGTCACGGTGATGCTGCCGGAGTCCGCGGTGAGGGAATAGGAGTGTGCCTTGGCACCCGCGACAGTGACATCCCCATTCCGGATCCTCACATCCCGGGAACGGGTGAATCCTGATGCAGTGAGGCGGGTTTCGAGCGGATCGAGTCCCCCGGAGGGCGGGCCACTAAGGTCAGCGACAAAAGCTCCGCCCTTTCCCTCCGAAGAAGCTGAAGCGGAGAGGGCGGCCGTGGGGGAGAGTTCCAGATTACCTGATGGAAGGGAGAGGGAGAGGGTGCCGGCGGATCCACCTCCTGAAGATGCCTTAATGTCTAAAAGAGCACCCTGCGAGAGTATCAAGTCACCACCCGAGGCGATACTGATTTTGCCCGCATCGAGGCTCCGTGATGTGTCGAAGAATCTCTTGGTGGTCCCAGCCGCATCGATAGTCGAGGAGATGGTGAGCCCCCCGGCACCGGCATCCATGGAGATCAAGCCGGCGGGTGCGATCACCGGGGCGGCGATCGCAAGACTCTCTCCGCGCAGTCTGACGGAGGCTCCCGCACCCTCTCTCTGCACCGAAACCAGACCCGCAGCCCGGGAAATTACAAACCTTCCGGAAGCACCCAGTGAGAAGTCGGAACCTGAGGAGGCGGTCAGGAACGGAGTTTCGATGTCCAGGTTACCCCCAATCCGGACATCAGCCGCGCCATCAGCGGCGACACCTCCGGCCGCTTTGAACGACACTTTACCAAAGGAGGTGAAATCTATCTTCCCCGATCCGAATTCCAGATCGGTGACCGAAACGTCAAGCTGACCGGATCCCGTGCCGAGGGGTGGCACCACTCCGATCATTCCCGTGGAGTTCCGCATCACCAGATGCGCTGCCTGGATCCCGACCCGGGCCGCACCATCCCCCCTGATAAGAGGGGTATCCAGGACAAGGGATTTCAAGTCCAGGGAACCAAGGGTGCCGTTGCCGGAAAACAACAACTGCGAATAACCGGCAAGGCCGAGTTCACTCGCCGCATAGAGCCCGGTCAAGAGATCACCCGTGAGATTCATGGCATCGGAATCCGTCTTCCCGTCGAACGAAACGGCGATTCTTCCCGCAGACAAAGCCAGGGAATCTCCATCCAGTTGAGCCCTTGAAGAGACTGAAGCCTTTCCTGAGGAATCCAGAATGACAGAGGCACCGCACAACACGACGTCATCGTCAACCCTGTATCCGGTGATGACGTTTGGGGTTACTCCGGTGCGGGTGACAATGGAACCCGTACCGGCACTGAGACGTAGCAGGGTTCCGTCGCCCTGGACTGAAACCGGATCTGTCGGACTCGTCCCGACAGCCCTGATCTCGGCCCCTTTGCCAAGGAAGATGCCATCGCGTGAGGCAAGGATGAGATCTGAAGCCGTGAGAGCGGATCCGGCATTATCCACGCTGATGGAGGCGGTGGAAACCTTCAGCAAGGTTCCCACCTGGGAAATCTGGCGCGTCCCGCCGACAAGGAGACTGCCCGCGCTCCAGGAACTCAGCACGGAAGGATCCAACGAAATGTCGGTTGGGTTCGCGCCCCTGCCGATTGAGAAATTCCGGGAACTGGCAAGATCGATGATAGCGCCGGATCCGCCGGGGCCAGCAGCACCTCTCACACCCCCCCTGAGGTCCATCACCGAGGTCGCGTTGATCACCAGTTGTGCGGCATCCTTGACAGGGGATGCCGCGCGTTCCTTGGGTAGGAATGATGAAGAGGTGCTGACAAGGTACTCGGCCATTTGCGCAAGGGATGATGCGGGGGTCACCTTGTAGAGGGATTCGATGACGGGTGCTTGGGAAGCCGATCCGAGTGTGTTGAAACGATAACCGGCCACAAGGGATTCACCGCCCGGAAGCTTCATGCTCGCGGGACGCAGTTCGCGGGCATCGCCCGTAGGGCTGACAAGGAACGCTCCTGGAAGCAAGGCGTAACGGGCCGGCAGGAGCGTGTATGTTCCGGCTGACAACCCCGAACCTCCGGAAAGAGAAATCCGGTCTCCGGTCCCCAGATCGAATGTGTAACCGGAATCCCCTCCCGTCTTGCCGGCATCTGCAAACGCTAGAACAGGAGCCAATGCTGATTCATAACCGGGAAGGATCGCATAGCTTCCGCTTTTTGAAGAGGTGATATCGACGTTTCCGCCGAGCCCTTTGATCCATTGGTAGGCCGTAACCTCACCGCCTCCGCGAAGATCGATCACACTTCCTGGAGCCGTGACGACGGAAGCCGCGGAAAGGTTGACCCCCTTGGCCGGAAGGCCCGAGGAGGAGATGTCATTGCCAGAGGGATCGATCCACTGCGTCCCGTTCATGATTAGGCCGTAGGGAATGACGGCTCCCTTTCCCGTGTCCGGATCGACGGCGGAGACAGAGGTGCGTCCCGATTCGAGCGTCACCAAGGAGGCCTTGGGCAGTGATGCCGCCGCAGGTGTTTTCGGATCAGAGGTTCCTGCTCCCGTGATTGGATCGATGGGAGAGGAACCCGTGCCGTCCCACCCGAGGTTGATCGTTCCGAACGGGGCAAGAAGCGTCCCGTTCTGGGTGATGGAGGAGGCGTGGAGCGAAAGGGTGCCTCCGGCAGAGAGGGGAAGACCCGCAACCGAACCGGACTGCTGCACCGTGATCGAACCCGGCACGACCCCGTCATAGACAGAGATCCACAATCGCGATGCGGTCGCGGGATAAATCCGTGCGGCTTTCATCACAAGGGTGCCGCGAAGAGAAAGCGCCCCTGCCCCACGAATTTCCCCGTTACCTGCGGAAATCGTTGCCGTCCCGATGTTCCTGAAGAGGAGATTTCCGACATCCACGGAGTCAGCCTCGACCACGATCGATCCAGCACCCCCGGAGGGGGCCTCGTAGACATTGCCCAATCCGAAGACGTTGTTGATCCGGGGATCCCCGGAGGCCATCGGTCCCTGCATTGGCATGCCGATCGCGACATGGTTTGCCCGAAGGACAACCGCACCGTCTGCGGAGATCACCCCCCCCGTGGCGGCCCTGAGAATTCCGTCGATCCCGATCGAGACATCACCGTTGAAGCGGACATTCCCATCGAGTTCCAACCCGTCGAAGCCACCCTGCATCGCGGTTTCCGCCGCGAAATATCCGAGCGACTTTGCCGCATCACGATCAGACTCCACCCTCCTCGCCATGGCTTCCCTCGTCTGAAACATCTCGAGGCTGATGTCCCTGGGATCGGCCAGGATGCCATCGGGATAAAATCTACCAGAAGAGACTTCGAGATAACCACCGGCGGCGGAATTTCCGCCGCTCTTGCCAAGGAGAGTTCCATCCACCACAAGATACTCGGAAGCTTTTAGTTCGATCCTCCCTCCCGCACTCTCGATCCGTGAATCTAAATAGAGGGAACGGTTTGCTCCTCTTGGAGTCGGAACCGTGAGAACGGCCGATGTTCCGGAGACATCGACTCGCGATCCCTCGGCTATATCGATATTACCCGACAACACGACATGACCACCCGAGAGTACTGCCCCAAGATTTCTTCCCAGTCCCCTCGGATCGGCAATCCTTGCGGCAATCCCGGAGGTCGAGACCACGGCCTTGCTTCCAAGCCGGAGGGTGGGCAATGCAAAGGGAGCAACTCCTCCGGGATAGTTGTCGGGATAACTTGCGGCACCGCTTATCGAGATATCCCCACCCGGAGCCGTCAAAAATCCGTTGACCATCGAATTTCTTCCGGAAATGACCAGTGATCCGGCCTTAACGGTGGGCACCGATGCGCCTGCATACGGCAACTGGAGAAATGGATCAAGGAAGACAGAGGCTCTCTCCTCGATGACGACTTTCCCCTGAACGACGACGGTTTTTTCCAACTTCAGTCCCTTTGATAACAACTCAAGGGAGACAGCTTCCCTCTGAAAGCGTGGAAGGGTTATCAGGCGACTGGTGCCGGTGTAGTTGTAAATCCTGTTACTGATCACCGGTTGGATCAGCGTTCCATCAACCACCCTCACTCCCGCGATTTCCTTATCAAAGCCTTCCCCATCCTGACCGATGCCAAGACCACCGAGCGAAAATTCGGAGATTCCTCCGTTGTTAAAGAATGAGCTATCCAAGAGAAGCGTCCTTTCCCCGACTGAAGTTCCACCGATCTGAATCGCAGGGGCATTGATCTCCAGACTTCCACCACGAGAGCCCACACCGGCATAAGCTGTGAGTTGAGCCCCCAACCGGAGATCGCCGTCATGGATCGTGGGGTGGTCGGCATCCTGACCACCCGAAATCGAAATGCTCCCGGCACTCCCGTAGGCAATGCCCGTGAATCCGTTCATTCCAATCAACGCTCCCCCCGAGGCTCCAAGCAATGATCCTCTCTCCAAAAACACATTGTATCCCTGGATCGTGATATCCCCTGCATCAGCTACATAGGCCTGCCCCATCGGGGAATAACCCATCACCGCGCTACCATCCGTTGAAAGACGAGAGGATGAACCGACCGTGACGGTACCCTTGCCGGGCTCGCCTTGGAAAAGAAACCGCTCCTCAACCAGCAAGCGGTTCAACATGGAGTATCCAAGATTAGACGATTTGAGGCTGATGTCGCCGCCCGGAACAACGATCGACCCGAGGATATCGATGTTGCCGGCAGATAGGGTCACCGATCCACCCGTCCCCATTGAAAGGGTCGAACCCGAAGCAAGCACAATGTGACCATCATGGTTATTGATTTCCAGAGACCCGATTCCGCCGCTTCCAAGCAGGGAAGAATCCAGCCTGATTCGACTGCGGGAAACCTGATCTTCCGATATCCTCGGGGCAATCGTGACAAGGGGAGCATCGGGGGAATTTCTTATGGCATAACCCTGATCTGCGGCTTCTTTCCTGAACCAGGCGGAGTTCCAGACCTGGAGATTGAGTAGCGTCGGGGTCGGTGCCGCTTTTCCAAAGATATCCGGCCTGAGTTGACGGGCACCTGTCACCACGGTGCCCCTGAGAACCGAGGAGATATTCATGGCGGGGGCCTGAATCGTGATACTGCCTCCCGCCCCTCCCTCGAGATATCCACTCTCATGCACCGGGGCACCCTTGACGATACCTTCATAGGAAATGTCGTTCCGTGCCTGGGAAACGTCCGTGATTGTATTCCCAAAAAGTAGTTTTGATGTGGCTCTGGTGCCATCCTTGAACCGAATCCACCCACCGGAGGCATCGACAACCGATCCCACCTGAAGATCCACCATGTCTCCCGCCCTGATTTCAACACTTCCTCCCGCCGCAGTCAGTTCTCCAACCTCCCTCTCGATCAAGGCGGCGTATCCCGTCGCATCCGCGACGGGTGAACCCACCCAATCCTTGCCGCCGGAGGATCCCGAGACGCGGATATCAACAGTGATTTCTCGTCCCCGAAGCGGTCCGTTTCGCAGAAGGGGGGAGTCTGCCAACTCTGGCCCCCTCAAATCGAAAGTCACATAGTTCCTCTCGACGGGAACCTCGGTACCCGTCGAGCCAGCCGCGCTGATGACAGCGCCATTCGCCATGGTGATGCGTCCCCCCGACTGATCACCAAATGGCCCTAGCAGGAAATGACTTCCATCCTGATCGGCGACGGGACGATACCAGTTTCCAGCCCTCAGGCTGATGCCGGCCTCAAGGGACGATTTCAAGGTCGATTGATCCGCATCCAACCTCGCCGCCTTTGTCATGTCATATACCGTGCTTCCGCCAGGAATCACCGCTCCCGGTGCCAGAACCGAGGTATCGGCCCCAAACTCGATGCTTTGGCCCGTCACTGACACCAGAGATGGTAACGCGAGACTGCGAGTTGCCACCTTTTCCTGAGTCCACCATTCCGGCAAGATCCGAAGCACGCTTCCGTTGCGCATTCCCAACCCGTCCGTAAAGCCCCCGAACACAATGGACCCCGTGGTTCCCTCTTCCACAAGGCTATTGTAGAAATAGGGGGAGTGCAGGCCTGAAGGCTTGTTTGCAGAGACCTCGGCATTGAAAGCCGCCTGTATGTCAATGCGTCCGTTGAGCGTCACCGAGGTAGAGCTGTCGATGATGCCATTCTGGGTCAGATCCCGTCCGACCATCGCTGCATGACCTCGCGGCATTTCAATCAGGCCATTATTATCAACCATCCCGACCCGGTTTCCCGATCGGTCGGTGGAAAATGATCTGCCCGCGGTTCTGTCCGCATCGTCCACAACTCGACCTATATACACATCCAACCCGCGAAGACTCGGATCCGAAGAGGGATGCGCATTCACACCCACTTGGAGCCCGGCCGCAAGAATGGTCTGACCTTCGGGTGTGGAGATCGTGCCGTCGTTTCGCACACTCGGTCCCACCAGCATCACGCGCCCTCCAGTTCCCCCGTTAGGCTTCGCGGTGGAGATCGAAGCGCCCTTTTCCACCTTCAGGCCCCCGATTGCAGAAGCGGCAATCGGAGTGCCGTTTCCAGGATCCCAGATCTCCTCATAACTCGGTGTCTTCTTCAGTTTTAGAGCCGAGAAGAGGAACTGGTAGTCGGTGTTGTTGAGCAGGCCACGCCCCTCGATCCCTTGCATGGGATCACCGGCGAAGTAGGGATTGATCGGAAGGGTGGAGGCGACCAAGGCGTGGACATTCACCTCGGAGCCGTTGTGGAACATGATCCCGTTCTGGTTCAGGATATAGACCTGACCCTGGGCGTTGATCTTGCCATAGATGCTGGAGGGAGAGGCGTTGCCGGTGATCTTGTTGAAGGCGATCCACTTGCCGGCATCCACACCGCCCTTGCTCTGGTCAAAGTTGATGGTCGTCCGAGGCCCGACATTGAAATTCTTCCAGTAGAGGTAGGCATTCTGCTCCGACTGGGTGATCTCGACATGGTGATCTGCGGAGGAACCCGCTGGTGTTGTCTTGGCCATGTTGATGGATGCCCCCCTCCAGGAGGTGGTGAGAGGCTTGCCATTCCCATCGAATCCGTCGTGGGGATGGAGCCAGTTGGCAGCCAGACCATTCGGGATCACAGACGACCCGTTGACTGTTTGACCGTTGGGAAGGGTGGGATTACCGGAACGCGCTGCCGCTCTGGCTGCGGCCGCCGCATTCTGCTGCATGGCCCTCATCGCCCCCACCGCCGTGTCACTCCTCTGGATCGACTGCCGCGCCAAAGTCGCCGTCATGGCGGCAGAGGCGGCTCCCGCGTTCTGGAGATTGGATGCCGACCCGCGTCCCCCAGACTGACCCGGCACAACCCCGGCACGAACCTCTCCCATCGTGATGGCCATGGATTTGCTCGGTTCTATCAGAAATAGAGCAGAAAAATATATAACGACCAGAAAGGTGGTTTTATTGTGTAAAAAAAGTTCGAGATGCCGATTTCCCCTATTCTGAAACAATGAAATCAAAGATTTGATGCCCATTGACAAATTCTCCAAGGAGAGAAGTTGATGGAGCCTGGAATTCATAGACGACATATATGATCGTTATTCAACGCCATCACAATTAAAAAGTTAAACGATTCCAATACTGGATCCCTCCCCCCGCCGATGAGTTCATCCGCCGACACAGGTTTCAGGTGATGCCCATGTCCTGACCTACGCCCTTTCCGTTTTAAGATTTCAAGATTTCAAGTTTCAGGTTTGACGGCACTTGCCGCCCGGCAAGCATTGCCGCCCTTAGGGGTCGCACATTCGCGTGATCTTCCGCACCGCTACCCTGCGGCTTGGTTCGTCCTTTCCCCTCCCATTCCACTGGATCGCGTACCGGCCCGAAGCGTCACACCCTCGATGAGATTGAGGAAACTTCCATGACGTGATTCGATTTCAGCCCTAAGCTTTTTCCCATCAGGTTCCCTGATCGGCACCGCACGCTTCGCAACAGGGTCGAGGGAAAAGATCCAGAGCTGATCACCCCCGCTTCCAGGACTATCGTTGACGGCAAGGAACTTGGAATCAGGACTCCATAATGCCGAGGAAGTTCTGATGGATGAAATCCATCGGAAGAGGGTTTTTCCCTCACGGTCCGAGATTTCAAGCGCCTTGCGGGCCTCCCCTCGCTCCCCCGGGATCGGCCTGCATCCGGCGCAATTGGAAAACCCCATCGGGTGACTGGGAGAGAGTCATCGCGGTGGTTTCAGCAAACGACACCGGGATTGCCAGAACCAGAGAACATATCGTGACACCCTTCTTCATCAGGGAAGCAGTACGCATCACAAGAGATTGGGGGATTGACAGATAAAATCCAACCAACAAGAGGACAGAAGGGGGGAATGCTTATTTGTGACAATTCCGTGACAATTGGCGGGCCAAACACACTGACATTCCAATAAGGCTCTTGGGCTGAAGACTGTTAGGCTGTTAGACAAACGAGCCCAAGGGTGGCCTATCATGAGATAGCCTAGTAATGGAGAGCCTTTACCCGATCAGATCAAACAGAGATTCTTTTCTTTGGCATGGCATACTGCGGACAGAGGGATTTTTTCGTCGAAAGTCGCGAGCCGCCCTTTGTGGTCAACTGCCAGGGCCAGCAAATAAAGATCCGTAAGTTGTCGTGAGCTGTGGATGAGATCCTCGGCAAAGATCGCTCCGTTCCGAAGAGAGATGGAGTCCTCCCAGAATTCATGATCTGTCTGTGTGGAGAACTGACGGATTCGGGCGATTAATTCCCCTGGGGTAAACTGGATTTCGCGGCTGTAGCCGGTACTGCTCATGATACGAACTGTGCCGTTTTCCGTGAGTGGGCAACTGGCCCAGCCGTAGTGGTGATTATCCTCCCACCAAGTGTGTGCTCTTTCGTGAAACGCATGGTCTGGATCGAGAAGTGCGATCATCACATTGATGTCCAGCAACGCACGCATCGTCTCAGATCCCTTCTTGATCCATCAGTTTTCGGATCCGGTCAGTCGTCACCACTTCCCCCCTCGAGCGTACAAGCGGGACCCCCCCCCGGATCACCGGGGTTTTTTTGAGTTTTGACTTCGGATTGCTCAGTCCCCGGCGCGCAAGCAGCGAGATGATGCGACCCGCCGTGCTCCCTTCCCTCTCGGCAAGTTCCTTGGCCGCCATTAGCACATCCTCTTCGATATCAAGCGTGGTTCTCATGCATCTGATGATAGTGCATCAACCATCCATCGTCAACAAGGTAAGGGTGACAAGCTGACACGCCAGCTAGAGACGAAGGGTCGAGAGTCTAGCGACCAGGGCTTGGGAAGAGCACGCCATAATCGTCAGAGTCATGGACGAAGGGTCCGGATCATGATAATTATCTTTCATGCGTCGCGACGAAGCACTGCGTGTCCTATCAAGCATCAAGCTGGATCTCCAAAAACGTTATCCCGTCTCTAGGATTGCACTCTTTGGATCCACGGCCAGGGATGAGGCAACCGAGGAAAGCGATGTCGATGTCCTCGTGGAGGTTGATTCATCCGTAGGATTGAATTTTGTGAGCTTGGCGGGCGAAATCGAAAAAGCCTTGGGGCATCCGTCCGACGTGGTCTCCAGGCGCGCCATTGACCCCAAGCGCTGGCGCTTCATCGAGCCGGATCTTGCGGATGCCTAAACGCGATCAACTCCTGCTGGTGACAGATATCCGTACCGCGTTGGGCAGGGTAATGGAATATACTCGGGGAAAGACAATCGACTCCTTTCTGGAAGATCAGAAAACCATGGATGCCGTCACACGCAATCTTGAGATTATAGGGGAGGCGGCACGACAACTCGACGCGGAACAGCACGCCGCGTACCCGGATGTGCCTTGGCAACAGATCATTGGCCTGCGGCATCGGATCGTGCATGACTACTTCGGAATCGACACCCAGCTGATTTGGGAAATCGCGTCGAGGGATGCTCCCGAGCTTCTTAGAAAACTAGGCCAGGAGTAGGAAAAGAATTGCTGACTGCATTGTTCCACCAAGGAAGCAGCCAAGGACTGGCGAAGAAAATGTAAGGACGAGGGAGATAGAAGTCTGAAGATGGGATACAGGATATAGGGGGCCGTTGCTTCCGTTACGGCTTCTCGCAACGGCCTCTATGCGATTTAATCAGCGATTTCCTAACGGTAGATGTTTTTTCGATCACCAACGGCAACAAGTAGAACGATAAGCTTTTCATCCTCAATCTTGCAGATGATCCTGTAGGAACCCACACGGTATCTCCACAAACCAGCTAGATCACCTACAAGGGGTTTGCCAAAACGTCTCGGGTTTTCTTTACCTTGGAGACGCTTTTCAAGGTATGAAATGATCTCTATCTGAGCAGTATGCCCAAGTTTTTTAAGCTGTTTTCTGGCTCTCTCTGAGATTTCACACTCCCAGTTCATCTTTGATTTCTTGCAAGGAATAGGTTCGTCCGCCTTCTGCCAGAACCTTCTTAGCCATATAGATGTCTTCTAGATCTTCTAGGTGCTCCAAGATCGCTTCCCGGGCATAGAAGGTCTTGGTGCGGCCTGTTCTTTCAGCTAGAACAGCTAGCCGATTTTCAATTTCGGGATCTAGTCGTATAGCAAGCATAGTCGTATAATAATCCGCTATACAAATATTTCAAGGGCTATTCAGCCTACACACGAACTAAAATGCTGACATACAGATATACTGACATGCTGACATGCAGGCATGCTGACATACAGACAAGATGACAAGATGACATACTAAAAAGGGAGTAGTTCCATTGACAAAGTGCAAAGCAGGTTTGATAGAGATTAATGAGTCGTTTATCCGAAGATTTAAGGGTCAGGACGAAAGCTGTCGCCTCTAAAGTGATCAGAATCTATGTCGATCTCCCAAAGAATCGCCGAGAGGTTGAAGTCATCGGTCATCAGCTTCTGAGATCCGGAACTTCCATAGCCGCTCATGCCAGGGAGGCATCCAGATCCCGATCAGATGCTGAATTCTGCTCCAAATTGGATGGTCTATTACAAGAGGCCGACGAGTCGCTGGTTTGGTTGGAGCTACTTCGAGAAGATTGTCACATCGAAAGGAATATTATTTTAGAAACTCACCGGGAGATATCCCAGTTGATAGCCATCTTCGTCACCATGACCTCAAAAACTCGACGAACACTGTAAGATCAGGCTCCCTTTTCAAGATGTCCTCATGCCAGCACTTAGTAATGTCAGCCTGTCAGCTTTTTAGTTTTTCAGCATCTCTCCCTGTCAGCATGTCAACTTCTCACCATTTCAGCATTTCAGCTTTTTAGAGTGTCAGCTTTTAAAGAGACGCCTGCACCGGTGCCACGGCGGCATTGGCGGCCTTCTTCTCCTCGTCACCATCCCCATCTCCTCCGCCGTAGCCGAGCACCTCTACCGAAATGATCGATGGGGCTCCCTCGGCCTGATCATTACGGGAATTCTTATCGCCCGCATTCTCGGCTGCGCTGTTGCCGGCAGCGGCTGCTGCCGTAGCTCCCGCCGGAGGCGCGGCTGGAGGCGGTGCTGCTGCTGGCGGTGCTGAGGGAGCGGCAGGTGGAGGAGCGCCCACGGTCACGCCTCCCGCAAGGATGTTATCCGCATTGAGGATCTTCTCTGCGGCGAGGTTCAGATTTCCTAGCGAGCGGATACCGGCATCACCGGCGTCGATGTATCCGGTCGGAGCGATCAGGTCGACATCACCCGCACGCACACCGGCCACCGCTGCGAGCACGCCGATTCCACCGCCAGTCGCCAATCCGGCGAGATCAGTCTGTACATCGCCGCTCTGGGGATCCAGAAGAACTCGGGTGGGCGGTGCCGTGGCCACGGTCTTGGCCGACGAACCTGCGGCGATATTTCCGAGATTCGACCAGATCATGATATCACCTCCACGGAGGGTAAAGATGCGGCCGATGCCGATATCCACATTCTCCTTCGTATAGATGTTCACCGTGCCGCCGCTTTCCGTGACGATACCAGGCGGAGTGAGGCTCTGGCTGACGGCAAAGGGAGAGAGAGTGATTCCTCCACCCGGAGCCAGCATGCTGATTGCCCCGCCGCTTTTCGTCCTGATATCGCGTGAATTGAGCACGATGGATCCCTCCTGTCCCGCAGGCAGGTAGGCCGCGATGGCATCCTGACCATTCTTGTAGGTACGGTATGTGGGGGAATCGACATCATTGAAATCACGCCCTGATTCGCGAAGCACGATATAGAAAAGGGAGAGCGCGAGCCGGCTCTTCTCATCCGCAGTCAGCGAAGGATCATCTTTCAGTTCCTGGACGGACTGAATACCTGAGAGCTTGGAGGAGATCGAACTTTCCCAGTTCCCGAGAACCATACTCTTCAACTCCTTGAAATAGTCACCCGCGCTGCTCATCCCCGAAACCTTGCCAAAGAGCCCATCAGCAGTGAGACCCGCGGCGGCGAGCGACCCCGGCAGGGAGGCTCCTGCGATGGTAATCAGCGATGCACCCTCAAAGGGGAGTGCGGGATTTCTGGCATTTCCGATGCTGGTGACGCCAACGCCCGTTCCATCGCTTCTGACATCACCTGTGCCGAGATCGATATTCCCGCCTGCGATCACCTGGAGCGTTCCCGGTCCACTGATCTGGATATCGCCACTGCGTGGCTGTGGGCGTGCATACTCAGGCGGAAGGCTTTTTAGATCCAGAATTGCAGCAAGCAGATCGGGATTATTGGCATCGTAGAGACGCATCTCCCCGCCTGCCGAGATGATGCTCACATCGGATCGCGTTAGATGCTGAATGGCGATGGCGACATCGTAGAGATCCCCACCCACCTTGATCTCCGTCTTTTTCGGGGCAAAGAGCTCCACACCCGAGAGGCTTCCAGTGCCCGCAATGATGCGGATTGGCTCAGGATCGTTGCGATGGAGCAATGTCTGGTCATGCCGTGCCACCTTGCCTTGGAGGATGGCATTGATGCCTGTATAGGATGCGGTCTCGCTAAGCGCTGCACCGACAGCCCCGAGGTAGGTGGTGTCCGTCTGGAGATTGGCAAGTCCGCTGGGTGATACCGGCTGTGATCGTGGCGCCACGACTGACGGGAGTGATTCAGGCGATGCGTCGGAGACATTGATAACCGAACCGGACCACACGGTTCCGGGAATCTGACGGGAAACCCCTCTGATGGAAGCGGCGGCAAGCATGTTCAGTGTTCCTTGAGCCGCAGGAGCGAGGGTCAGATCTCCTTGGAGATTGATATCGCCTGATAGCGACGCAAGATTCATCGTGCCCGGGAGCAGGGAGGCCATCTGAGGCAGTATTCGAAATTGAGCATCCAAAGGATCTTTTTCGGCTATAAGCAACCAGGGTTGATAGACACCGGGTTTGGGATGAGCGGTTTCCGCATTTCCCATGCCGCTATGATAGAGCCAGGTTGAGTAGGCCGAATCGTTCAGGATCTTTGTTCGCAGGGTCAGATTGCCCGCCAAAGCGGTGGCAGCGAAGGAAGCATCCTGCCCATAACTGGAGAAATACGTTTTGTAGCGCAGATCGTTATTGATGCCCGGGGGTAGTAGAAAGACATTGCCGACCGGCCCAAGTAGAGCGTCACCGCCAGCAGTCACCGAGAGGGATCCTTTGCCAAGGAAGAATGAGGTGGGGAGGATGGCCTCCTTGAGGGATTCTTGGCGTTGGGGTGAACGGAATGAGGGGTCCTTTTTGACAATGGAGTGAAGGTAATCCCCGTACACATCCCTTGTCGGGTTGGATACGATATCGCCGGAGGCCATGATCACACCGTTCCCCCGCTCCGTGTAGTAGACGCCCGCATCCAGATTTCCTCCGGCACGCAGCAGCAGGTCACCGCCGCCCGTTTCAACGAGGGTGCTTTCACCCGGAGCCAGCAGGCGCATCCCATCTCGTCCAGTCATGCGCCCTTGGGTGGGGAGTGATGCATCAACATTGCTGATATTCCCTCCTGCCAACATTGTGATGTTCCCACCTCCAAGTGTGCCGATTCCTTGGAAGAAACTTGGATAATTCACCCACCAGGTTGTGGATAATGCCTCGGTCTCTCCTTTCAGATTGATTGAGTTCCATGTCCCTTCCGGAGCGATTTCGGATCTTCTGGAGAGCCAATTCACTGGCAATTGACGCGAAGAATCGGCCGCAAATCTACCGGGAGAGTCGGGATCCGGTTGAAGGTGCTCGATATTCTCACCTGCCTTTAAGAAGATATTTCCTCCGCCAAAGGAGTAAAGAGGCACGAACTGACTCTGTTGGGAACTGCCGAGAACCGTGCTGTTTGCATTGAGTCGGCCTGAAGAATTAGCCAAACGGGGAGCGTCAAAGGAACCATTCAAATTCTGATCGGCATCAGGAGCACCAGCAGTATAAATCGTGGCAAACTGATTCATCAGACGAATGCTGTCCGCCGAACTTACCCTGATGTCTCCAGTGCCGGTCCTGATAACTTGGAAGAACCCCTGGCCCGCCTGGACCGCTTCAGCAGTTTGGGCTTTTCCCTGCTCATTTGCTGGAATGACCACATTCCCGGTCAGTGATGTCTTCCCTATCCAGACGCTTCCAGCACCACCCCTCGATGAGGTTTCAGAAGATGCCGACCCAAGATCGGACCCAGCGCCGATCCCATAGGCCCATGATTGGAAGTTTTGTGGTAGGGCATTGTTGAGTGCGATAAGATTCGCCGTGTAGGTGGCGTTTTGGAATCCATCACTGAGCGCTCCCTCAAAACGGATATCCCCGGACGTTCTGAGCGTCAGGAAACCCGGCGCACCATTCTCCCCTGTCCTGAAACTTGATAGATCCCAGTCAGTCGTAAGCGTTAGATTTCCAGATCGGTTGATGATTTCGACGCCGGGAGCAAGGTTCAGGATATCACTGACTGCCGTTTCCTGATTGGCGATCAGGCGCGATAGGATCGCAGTCGCCGTGCCAGAATTCCCTCCGGGCGCACCAAAGAAAGCGGAGGCATCGGCGGCAATGGTGGAACGCAAGTCACCTGTGATCTCCCCTGAGGCCCCGGTTCGGTCATATGTCCTGTAAACCTCGACCGCAATGCTGGATGCTCCCGTGATGGTGGCATCGAAGGATCCGATCTGAATGTTTGAGAGATCTGCAGTGATCGGGGCTCTCAGGTGAAGAGTTCCCCCAAACTGATCACGCCGAGTTTGAGGGGCCGTGACTCCGAGGTCGATGGAGGAAGCCGTCTGGAGATCCAGAACAGCATCCCTGTTAATGTCCAGGTAGGTGGTGCCATCCTCCTCATTCCGTTCCACTGCGGCTCCCGCGCTAAGGAAGACCGCCCCTCCCTTACCGGCATTATCATAGGTCTCGCCACGAACCGTCAGGGCTGAATTGGGCATCAGGATCACACTGCCCGATGCCTGCAGGGCGATCCTTCCTCCCGTCTTCCCCGAGGCATCGATGACTCCGTCAGGAGTTACGGTGATTGATCCATGATCCGCCGTGATGGCAACGTTTCGGTTCACAAGGTAGTTGTCGATCGCCAAATCCCCGGTGCGAACCCTCAGGTCAATCGATTTGGTGAATCCCGCGTCGGACATACCAATCACTTCTCCTTCCTCAGTCCTTCCAAAACCAAGCTCCGAGGTTGAGGCAAGTTCACCGAGATCCAGCTTCAGCGATCCTCCTTCACCGCCAGAGCCAGCAAGAGCTTGAATAACAGCTCCATCCTCTAAAACAAGACGCCCTTCCTCCCTGCCTGATACGGCATCGGCAAGCGAAGGTGTCAGGATCGCCAATGACCCGGACGACCCTTTCGCCGCTGCATTCAGCATGAGTTTCGCCTGCTGACCAATGATCACATCCCCGCCAGCAGAGGAGAATTCCATGCTGCCGGCATCCGTGAACTGCGTCACGGAGTTGATCGTCTTGGAGGCGCCGCCTACATTGAGCGAGGCCACTCCTGCGGTTCCGATGATGAGGTCACCTGCCGTTGCCCGCGCGGCAAGTTCCCCGCTCGGCAGCATGATCGATGTGTTGATGGAGAGGGATGAACCCTGAAGCGTCAACTTGGATCCCAGACCCAGCGTCACGGATGATTGAGTCATATATTCGGGATCCGGTGCCATCAAACGCATCCCACCCGACGAGGCAATCATTGTTTTGGCACCCTGAATACCCGTGACAAAGGGAGTGGTGATAAAAAGGTCGGTCGTTTGGGATATCAGGATAGGAAGCCCTCCCGACAAGGCTTGGAGATCCTGTCCCGAAAGAACATCCCGATTCAGAGCGACCATCACCTCGGTCGTCACCCCGTAGGTTTCCGCTAGTGTTTCCAGACTATCCCCGGCCATTGTCGTGTAATTCATCGGCGTTGTGCCGGCATGGAGTCCACCTTTTCCGCTTGCCGCCAGAACTCCGGAAGCGTTCAACGAGACATAAGAAAAACGATCCAGGGAAAGATCGTTTTCCCCGATCCGAATCGTCCGGGCGTTAAGTTCAAGGGTACCTGACGGCGTGAGTGGGGATCCATCTTCGGCTTTTGCCATCAAGGGTGCGCGCAAAGCCCCCGCAATGTTCCCCAGAAGTATGGTCCCGGCATTCAGTGAGACGATGCCGTTGCCAATCCCGGTTCCCAAGATAGCCCCGGCATTCAGTGAGATCGATTCCGTGGCGTCGGATCCGAACACGCCCCCACCCAGAAACTCCATCGACCCGTAACTTGTGAGGTCGACTTTTTTTGCTGAGGATAACTTTTCGAGCGTCGTCCCAACGAGGTTTAGAGCCCCTTCACGTTTCGTTCCATCAAATCCCACCACGATACTTCCCGCGGCAATGCCATAGGTATCCGCGGAAAGCACGGCACTATCGGAGATGAATCCACGCGCGGAGGAATCAAGGATGATCGATCCACCATTGATGCGCGCCCCATTGCCGATCTCGTAACCGGTAACGGTTGCCCCCTTGTCAGATTCCGTTCTGGTCACCGTGGCCGAGCGATCGGAACTGATTCTCACCACCGCCCCGTTCCCCTTGACGTCAATTCTGGAGGCGGCGCCGGAACCAGTGGAGGAAATAACAGCGTTTCCCTTGAAAATAATGCCGTCCTTCGCGGCCAGAATGAGGTCTGTTGCCGTGAGGGGAGTCCCTGCATTGTCAACAATGATCCTAGAGGTGCCCGGGGTGATTGAGATTCCGGTCGATGTGATGCTCCTGATTCCTCCGATCAGCAGGCTGCCCGCATTCCAAGAACTCAAGGCCGCCGCATTCAGGGCGATCGTTCCAGCAGAGGCATTGCCTCCGATCTGGAAATCTTTGGAACTGCTGATGTCGATGGAGGATCCCCGACCTCCCGCCCCCCCCGCGCCTTGAACCCCACCTAGAAGATTCATCGCCCCCGTGGATTTGATTACCAGTCGACCGGCATCAATCACGGGTTTTGCCGAGGGCGTCTTGGGGAGTGATTCCGAAGCTTTTAGGAGTCGATAGTCCGCACTCTGGGCGAGGAGCGAAGGGGAAGTGATCTCGTAAAGCTCGGTCACATCCTGGACAGGGCGTCCACCCCGCGTGTCGTTGTAGCGGATACCCGCCACCATGCCGGTGCCGTCCGGCATCTGCCAGCTTGCAGGATTCCTCTCCTGGGCCATGCCGGTCGGTGTGATCAGGAAGCCTCCGGGATAGAGCGCATAACGAGCGGGAAGGAGCGTGTAGGTGCCGGCAGGGAGGCCGGATCCCCCCGCCAGGGTGATCCGGTCTCCGATTGCAAGCGAAGTCGAGAGATATCCGGGATCGCCGCCCGTGCGCGAGCGGTCCGCAAAGTTGGCCACGGGGATAAATTCCGATCCGAACGAAGGAAGAATTGCGTAGCTTCCCGAGGAGGGGCCCGCGATGTCCCGTGTGCCCTTCAGGCCACTGATCCACTGGAAGGCCGCAAGTTCCCCGCCTCCGCGCAGATCGATCGAGGAACCACCGAGAGTGTTCACCGAGAGGGCGGAGAGATTCACTCCCTTGGAGGGCAACCCCACGGAGGCGATATCGACGCCTGTCGGGTCGATCCACTGGGTTCCGTTGATGATGATGCCGTAGGGTATAGTAACGCCGGCTCCGCTGAGCGGATCGATGGCGGAGATGCTAGTCTTGCCTGAAGACCCCATCGTGAGGGTTTCCGTGACTGGGACAGAAACGCCGACACGGATCCCCGCTCCACTCACAGGATCCCTTGGTGAAGTACCCGTCCCGTCCCACCCGAGATTGATGGTTCCGAAGGGGGAGAGAAGCGTCCCGTTCTGGGTGATGGTGGAAGCATACAGACTCAACTCTCCTCCTGCGGAGAGGGGTAGTGAGAGCGGTCCACCTGATTGTTCCACCAGAATCGATCCTTTTCCTTGGGAGGGATCATAGGCGGCAAAGGTCATGCGTGATGCGGTCACGGGGTGAATCTGGGCGGCACGAAGAATCAGGTTTCCCGCAATGTTGACCATACCATCACCCCGGATGATTCCTCCCGACGCCAGGAAGGAAGCCGAGGAGAGATTTGCCAGGAGCAGATTGCCGATCTCGATCAGGCGCGCCTCGACTTGCAGGGAGCCATTCCCACCGGAGGGACCAACATACGGGTCACTGTCACCACCGAATGCCTTGCTTAGCTTCGTGTCACCCGGTGTTCTGGCTCCAACCATGGAACTTCCAAGCGCCGCATGGCCGGCTTTGAGCGTCACGGGCGAATCGGCGCTTATTGTTCCCCCTGAAGCCACTCGGAGACTCCCGGGAAGAGTGATCGAGACGGGACCTGAGAATTCCACATTACCGCCGAGTGTCAGGTTCTCGAATCCTCCGGTATTTGCTGAATCAGCGGCCAAGTATCCCTTGGACGAGATCTTCGCATTCCGATCGGCCACGATCCTTGCGCCAAGACCCTGGAGGCCTTGGGTGATGATCAGGTTCACATCCCGGGGGTCGGCAATCTGCTCGGCGGGGTTGTTGAGGTTATAGAATCTCCCGGAACTGACCGAGAGAGTCCCTCCGAGGGCTGATGCGCCACCCGCCCTCCCGAGCAAGGTTCCCTGACTCTCCAACAACTGGCCGCCGGTGAGAGTGATGCTGCCACCGGAACTCTGAACCGTCAGGTCTCCGCCACGGGCACGGGACAACCCCGAGGCGACAAATCGGTTAGCCGACGTACCCGAGACATCAAGCACTGATCCATTCTTGAGTTGGAGATTTCCCTCCAAGTAAACATCCCCGCCTTCGAGGACCGCTCCCAGCCTACGCCCCAGTCCGAGCGGGTCGGGCATGAAGAGTGCGGTTCCTGCGGCACTGATTCGCGCCCCACTTCCGATCTGCACCGTCGCGTAGGCCATGTCGGGATCAGAGCTGAGATTCTCCGGGAAGCGTACGTCACCCTTGATTGAGATCGCCCCACCCGGGACGGAAAGGGTTCCTGCCAGATTGATCAATTTCCCTTCCACAGAAAGCGAACCTGTGGTGGCGACCGGCGTTGTCGATGTCCTTGCAGGGAGAGCAATCGATGGGGAGAGATTGATGACAGCACCCTCGTCGATGGCGACCTTACCCCTCACCACATATCCGGGAGAAACGGTCGCCTTGGGATCCACCAAACCTTGGGCGATTAGCTTCAGGTTAACAGCGGGTGATATCCCGGAGGGCATCTGCATCTCGCTGAAGCCGGTGGTGGAGCGGTAGAGAACGTTTCTTACCACCGGATTCACCACCGCTCCGGAAGCGACGCGGATACCGGGGATCTCCTCATCGGCACTTCCCGATCCCGCCTCAAAGCCGATACCCTTGAGGTTGAAAAGAGAGAACCCACCGGCGCTGAAAAAGGAGGGGTTTAGCATCAGGATTCGACCGTCACCCGTAATACCACCGATCTGGATGGCCGGTGCCTTGATGGAGAGTTCTCCTGATCGGGAGCCAACCCCGCCAAAACCGCGAAGTTGCCCGGCCAGCATGAGGGAGCCATCGCGGATGGTCTTGACTTCAAGATCCTGACCACCCTCGATCAAGATACTTCCCCCTGAACCGACCTTAACCGAGGCATCCGACCCAACCCATGCACCCGCCGAGACATCGATCAGGCTCCCCCTCTCGATACCGACATCAAGCGCGGAGATGGAGACACTTCCACCGTCCAGCATCACCGTACCGGCCAGCGATCGATCCGTGAAATCATTGGCCACCAACCCCCTAGTGCTGAGAATCGAGGAACTGCCAATTCTAATGATTCCCGTTGAGTCATATGCCTTAAAGCGGGACGAGTTGGCCCCGTCCAAGAGGATCAGATCGTCATAACTGACATTGTAGGCGCTCAGGGAGATCCTGCCGCCGGGAGCCGATACCGTGCCATCGATGGCAAGGGAGGAAGCTAACAGATTCACGGATCCCGCAGGTCCAAGATCGAGGCTGACACCCCGGGGGAGCAGGATTGATCCATCGTGATTGAGAACCGAGAGGTGGCCGAATCCACCACTCCCGAAGATTCCGGAATCGAGCCTGATCTGATTGATGACGCCGGAAGCGGATGACCCGGCTGATCCAATGACCAACTGCGGTGCATAGGGGGAGTCGGGAACAAGCGATGCACCTGAGTAAATCCTGCTTTGAAGGATCGCGAGATTCAGGGAAGCGGGATCGGGAAGATGCATATCCCCGGAGACAGAACGGAGTTGGCGGGCACCGGTCACGACTCCACCCCTCATCGTTCCCTCCAGACTCATCCTCGGTGCTTGGATCGTGAGACTTCCTCCACTTCCCCCCTCATAGTAGGGGATTTCCGTCATGCTTCCCGCATTTTCAACAACCCTTTCGTAAACCATGTCCGGCGTGGCCTTGGAGATATCGATGGGCAATCCATTGAAGAGCAATTTCGTGGTGGCGTATGTGGTTTCGCTAAACCTGACCCAGCCTCCCGAGACATCCAGAACGGCACCCCTTCCTACATCCACGCGATCACCAGCCCGCAGGGCGATGCTTCCTCCATCCGCCGTCAACTCCCCTGCAGTCTTGCCGATGAGGCTCACGTAGCCTGCTGCGTTGCCCAACGGAGTTCCCACCCAATCCCTCCCTTCGAAGGTTCCAGTAATTCTAGTATCGATCGTGATTTTCTTCCCGCGGAAAACACTCTCCCTCTGCAAGGGGAAGTCGGCCAATTCCGGCCCGCGCAACTCGATCGTCTGGAAATTCCTGGCCCCGTCGATCTCGGTTCCTGTGGAACCCGCGACACTGATCAGGCTTCCCGGATCCAGCGTGATTTTCCCTTCGGCAGAGGTGCCCACCGCACCGGTGACAAACATCCCGAATTGCTGGGTAGCGGGGCGATACCAGTTTCCGGCAGTGATGCTGATCCCCGATTCGAGCCGTGCCGGAACACTTGATGAATCCCCGGAAGGATTCCGAGCCGATCTCGTCATATCATAATAAATATTTTCGGTTGCGTCACCGGTTATCGGTTTGGCACCTGGAGCCAGAACGATGGAGCCCCCTTCGGCCCTCACCGAGTTTCCCATCATGGCAATCATTGAGGAAAGCGAGACCTTGGTGCCCGGCAAGGTTTCGGCACTCGATGTCTCGGGAAGAATCCTGATCATGCCCGAGGAGCCCAGTAGAATACTTCCCGTGGTGCCCCCCGGCAGGGTCTGGTCATACCAGTAGGGACTGAACCCCGTGGATACGGGCACCACCGCATTGTAGACCGCCTGGAGATCCACCCTGCCATTCAGTGTGACCGAGGTGGAACTCTCGATGATGCCGTTCTGTATAAGATCCCGACCAACCATCGCGGCATGGCCTCGAGGCATCTCGATTAGGCCATTGTTCACAACCGTGCCGACCCGGGTTCCCGATTGGTCGGTGGAGAAGGATTTTCCCGCAGTCTTGTCCGCATCATCCACAACACGACCTATATAGACATCCAACCCGCGAAGACTGGGGTCTGATGAAGGATGCGCATTCACCCCCACCTGAAGGCCGGCCGCAAGAATGGTCTGTCCATCGGGAGTGGAAATAGTGCCATCGTTTTGCACATTCGGTCCCACGAGCATCACGCGCCCTCCAGTTCCCCCATTAGGCTTTGCTGTGGAGATCAAGGCACCCTTTTCCACCTTCAGGCCCCCGATTGCGGAAGCGGCAATCGGAGTGCCGTTTCCCGGATCCCAGGATTCCGGATAATTCTGCGATGAAGAAAGTTTCAGAGCCGAGAAGAGGAACTGGTAGTCGGTGTTATTGAGCAACCCGCGCCCCTCGATCCCGTTCATGGGATCACCTGCGAAGTAGGGATTGATTGGCAGTGTCGAGGCGACCAGGGCATGGACATTCACCTCGGAGCCGTTGTGGAACATGATTCCGTTCTGGTTGAGGATATAGACCTGTCCCTGTGCCGTGATCTTGCCATAGATACTGGAGGGGGAGGCGTTGCCGGTGATCTTGTTGAAGGCGATCCACTTTCCAGCATCGGCACCGCCCTTGCTCTGGTCGAAGTTGATGGTCGTCCGCGGCCCGACATTGAAATTCTTCCAGTAGAGATAGGCGTTCTGCTCAGACTGAGTGATCTCGACGTTGTGGTCTCCCGAGGATTGAAGACCGGTCTTTTCTGCATTGATGGAGGCTCCCCTCCATGAGGTGGTAAGGGGCTTTCCGTTTCCATCAAAACCGTCGTGGGGATGAAGCCAGTTGACCGCGAGGCCGTTGGGAAGGACACTGGTGCCGGCTAGCACAGCCGCCCTGGCCGCAGCCGCCGCATTCTGCTGCATGGCCCTCATCGCCCCCACCGCCATGTCACTCCGCTGGATCGACTGGCGTGCCAAAGTCGCCGTCATGGCGGCAGAGGCGGCTCCCGCGTTCTGGAGATTGGAGGCCGAACCGCGTCCCCCGGACTGACCCGGCACAACTCCGGAACGAACCTCTCCCATCGTGATGGCGAGGAGAGGTGAGCTTACCGAGAAAACAACCAAAACCGCCTGAATCAGAGCCAGGAATCCAATCATGGGGTGAGAGTTTCTCAGCCGAGACTTGGATCTTGTTTGAAGAGGTGCGTTTTCAGCAGCATGAGGCCCTCTTCGCAACAAGCGACGAAGCCCTTCGGTGAACTGGTGAAAAATCCTCATTCTGATCGTATAGACTACCCTAAAAAGGGGATTTCAAGTGTTACAATTCCGACATAAAAGAAAAGGAGATCTGCAGCCTGCAGTTTCTACCACCAAGTGCCGGCGAAGGGAGCGCCTGGGGCGCGGAATATAGAAGTTTGAAGATTGGAGATTGAAGTCGAGGGACGAGCGTCGAGGGTCGA
The DNA here is from genome assembly GCA_021413925.1 of Verrucomicrobiota bacterium. NCBI lineage: Bacteria > Pseudomonadati > Verrucomicrobiota > Verrucomicrobiota bacterium. Next base: position 55,486 of record JAIOPL010000002.1, on the reverse strand, counting down.
GGGCTGGAGGAATCAACCCGAGGAAGATGGGAGTTAGAAGTTTGAAACCAAGATAGTGGGAACTGTCGCGGTAGACTACGACATCGTCGTAGCCCGGAGGGCGCCACTGCTTTGCGGGAGCAAAGTGGCGTCAAATGGGATGGACAGGAAGGGTGAAGGGGAAGTCAAGGGTACTGCGGTGAGGTTTATCGAGATAATGTGCCAGGCATTGAGTCGCTCGTTCCCCCTTGTCTCACCCCTGCGGGGCTACCTTCGGTAGTCTATCCAAGCCGTTCCCACGGCTCGGTATTCCCTATTTCCCTATTTCCCTATTTCCCTATTTCCTATCTCCTATTCCCGATTACCCATCTCTCCCCTTGGATAGCACTTGGCGGTTCAAATCCTCCCCGATTCGCTTGGCCCGATTTTCAACTTCAACCCTCACTACTAGGACTGATCCTTCCTTAGTTTCCTTCCACGATCCCGATCATCTGAGGATACGATCCACCTCTCTTGAGCCCAGTTGAAGGAGCATCTGGAAGTGAAATTTCTTCATTTGCTCATTCCAGTTCCGAGGATCATTCGGATAATGATTCTTCCACTCATTGTAAAAATCGATGTAACTCTGCTGGATTCCGGCATAAGCCTGCTGAGCTTCCGGACTCATCTTTGCTACTTGCTCCTGATCCACGCTGTAGAAAGGAGGCTTCTCGAGAGTTACATCCACTGAGGAGGACTGATCGCCAGACATCGGTTGGGTTGAAGTGCTTCCTGAGGATGGGGTTGTTGCTAACGCAGAAGCGTTCGAAAAGTTAGCCGATCGCGACGCGCGAGAACTTCTCTCCATTTCAGACGATTGCAATTGGTCTCCAACCGGTGGCACGCCTTCCTGAACCTTTAGCTGGGATGTCGTTGGGATCGGTGAAGGTAGCGGGTTGCTGATTGTGATACCGCTCACATCACGTACCCGTCTCTGATTCGGTTCAAGAGCCATTTCCTTGGTATTGCCTTGGATGGCGTCGTTGAATCTTGGAAAGGTTTTCTTGTCCTCCCTGCGGGTCGCCTGAACGATATCTCCCTGCGTTCCATGCCGCCCGGATGCCCTATCGTCGGTTAGGTCGACGGAGGAAGTTGCAGAGCTTGTTGGATCACTGCACAGGATAAAAAGTGTTCCAATCGACGCTAGCGCTAGCCCAATCAGCAACATCAAGAGTGATTTTCGAGGCATCGTGCGTATTTTTTTATATGCAAAAAATTATCCCGATCTTCCCTCTATTTCCTAACTTTTGTTAGCGCCATCCGGGGGATTATTTCTGGCGACACACTCTCAAAACCATACCGAGAGCCAATCCTCCCAGGATTAGCAGAGCCCAGGTGCTCGGTTCAGGCACAGCCTGTATAGTGACCGAACCTGATGCAGGTGAGAACACCGAGATGTCGGCTGCCACGGGATCGTTCAAGAGATCGGCATTGCTAAAGGTCGCCAATCCATCGCCGAAGATACTGTTGTGGTTGATGACTGCCCAGGAGGTCTTGGTGGCATTGTCGTATCCAAAGGCCCCCATGATCTTAGCGAGATAGGTATTGATACCGGCACCGCGCAAATTCAATTCATCGAGAAGGCTTCCGACGACACCTTGATTTTGTCTATCCACAAGTTCAAGATTACCCCAGTTGATTGCTGAGTTCGTATTAACAGACAACAGGAAGCTGTCAAAAGTCCCAGCAAAGCTCCTTCCATTCATGCCGCTGATAGCTGCATTGGTCACATTACCCGTGTTGCCAGCTGTGGTGTTCATCCAGGTGCCGGAATTCGTATTATACCACTGGATCTGGTTCCTGATGGTGCTGTAGGACGGATCCTTCATCGACATCACGATGGCGTTGGTGGTGGTCCCGTGGAAATCCAACTGACCATTGACGATCTTCGCTTGGAGAACCGGCGCATTGACCACATTGGTGGTCACACTCGAATTGTTGGTGACGCGATTAGTCACCCAATTATCAGAAGCCGTCCCTGCAAGGATCGAGAAGGATTTGCCAGAACCGATACCCGCCCCGAATCCGGCGACCGACTGGTTGGTGGCGTAGGTCTTCTGGAGCACACCCGTCGAGGAAAGGGCCACGGATCCCTTGATCGAGTCCTTGAATGCCATCCCTGAGTTATCGAGCAGAAGACCCGCAACCGCATGGACGGCGTTGGTGCTTGTTAGTACCGAGTTGGTATTGAGGGCGAAGAATGCGTTCCTGTTGGCCACATTCACGCCCCCCCCCAACTGAGACCCGGCACCCAGCACGAGGGTTCCAGCGGAGAGAGATGTCGTCCCGGAGAATCGGCTATTGTTGGCGGTCAAGGTGGTGGTGCCCGAGCCTGAACTGGTGATGGTTCCCCTTCCCGAGGTGAGGCTGGAGATGGAGTTGGAAACCGTCAGAGCCCCTCTCTGGTTGAAGATCAAGTTTCCTGTTCCCGCCCCGAAGGTGATCGATCCATTGCCAAGCGCCAAGGAACCGACCCCGTTGCTATCTCCAAGCGTGACCGTTCCCCTGGATGTGGCGTTGGAGGCAATAAGGAGGCCGGATGCCGAAACCGTCCCGCCGGATCCGACCGTCAGCGAACCCGAGCCCGATCCTCCGACCGTGAGCTGGCCACTGTTCGTCCAGACGGCATTGCTACTCACCGACACGCCGGCCGGGGCGTTGGTGGCGGAACCAATCACGGAGGCACTGCTCTGCAGGGTGCCACCCGTGATCCGGACCGAACCGGAGGGCAGGGCCGAGGCGAGACTCAGAGTGCCGGAACCCGACTTGGTCAGCCCGCCACTGCCGGCGAGTGTGGCGCTGATCGTTGAGTTGGAGTTGCCTGTGACCGTCACACCTGACGAGGCCGTGAGCGTGCCGTTTCCGATCGATCCCGAAGTGAGCGTGGCGGAGCCGACCCTCTGGTTGAAGCTCCCGAGATTCAAGGCCCCACCGGCGACATTCAGCGATCCGTTTGTCGATCCGAGGGCGAAAGCATTCGAGGCAATAAGGGTTCCGTTATTCACCAGTGTCCCCCCCGTGTAGCTATTGCTTCCCGTGAGCGTGGTCGTTCCGGCGCCTTTCTGGATCAGGGCTTTCTGCCCCTCGATTGTTCCCGCATAGGAGATGGAGTTGGAGGGGGCAAGGGTGATCGATCCGCTTCCACCCGTGATGGTGCCGGAACCGGAGAGCGCCTCGAAGCGCTGGCTTGTGGTGCCGAGGTCCACGACTGCACCACTCGATACCGAGAGCCTCCCGTTGGATGAGAGCCTGTCATCACCTCCCGAGAGGATCGTCCTACCAGACTCCACGGCGAGACCACCGGCATTGGAGGAGACCCCCGTCAGCACAAGCGAGCCGGTTCCCTGCTTGATGAGTGTGCCCGATCCGGCAATGTCACCGGCCAGCGTGGACTGCCGAGCACCAGAGACCGTGAGATTGTTGGAGGAGAGATCAATGCTTCCGCCGATCAGAATGGCCCCGTTCTGGGCCTGCAGAACCGCGTTGGTGGCAAGTCTCACTGCCGAGGAGATGGTCTGCTGGGCGGTGGAAGAATTCGTCACACTGCCCGAAAGCGTAAGATTTGTACCGGAGAGGGTGTAGCCTCCCGCCGTGACAGCGTAAGAGATCCCGGTCACATTGGTGACGGACTGATTGGTGACAGATCCCCCGGAACCGGTGAACTGAAGCAGGGAGCCATTGGTGATTCCCGAAAGATTTCCGGAGCCTCCCGACCAGATCCCCCCGGTATCGGTGGCGGCAAGTGTCTTGTAGGAGAGGAAGAGGGCGTTGGCCGAGGTGGTCAGACTGAAGCTTCCGTTCAGGGCGTTAAGGAATCCTCCTGAACCATTGGTTGCCCCGAGGTTGACGGAGAAGAGGTTGGTGGAAAAGTTTCCCGAGAACGAATCAAAGGAGGCGATCTTCCAAGCCCCGTCGGCATCCTTGTTGAAGTTGGCGGCATTCCCGCCCAAGGACCAGAGATTGATCTGGAATTTGTTGCTGGAGGTGACTCCGGAGAGATTGAGAGCTCCCCCGATCGCAAGTGTATCGTAGCCGACTCCAGCGCTTTCGTTAGCGTCGGAGATCTTCCAATTGTAAATTCCCCCTCCGTTCCAGATTCCGTTCCCCGTAATGGTAAGGGTTCCGATTGATGAGTCCGTGCCGGCCATGATCGTTCCGCCTGGGGACACGGAGATGCCGCCGACCGATCCGGTGCCGGATAATGATGCACCGGAGCCCACGGTGACCGTCCCCGTTCCCAGATTTCCACTCACCTGAAGACGACCAGCATTCACGGCCGTGGCTCCGGAGAAGGCAGGGCTGTTTCCAGAGATCGAGAGTGTCCCTGTACCGGCCTTGGCAAGCGAGCCGCTCCCTGTGATGGCTCCCGAGATGGACATCGAATTGGAGGCGGAATCGATGGTGGCGGTGGATCCGGCCGTGAGATTCAGCGTGTTTGTGATGGAGAGCCCCTGCGCGCCGGCGGCGATCACCGCATTGGAGGCCACCGAGATGCCGCCGCTTCCGAAGGAGGCGCTGTTCCCTGCCACCACCGTTCCCCCGTTGAGCGTCGTCCCTCCGCTGTAGCTGTTGGAGGCATTGAGGTTGAGCGTTCCCGATCCCGACTGGATCAATGATCCTGCTCCACTGATCGCGCCATTCACCGTGATTGCCCTGCCTGCTGATTCCTGCATGGTGAGGGCCGCGGTGTTAGAGATCGCACCGAGGGTCAGATTTCCAGAGGCGGCGTTGAAGGTCTGGTTGGAGGTCGTGTTCAGTCCGAGGAAGATCGTCTGTGTCGCCGCCGAGTTATTGGTGATGCCGTCTGAGATTGTCAGGGTCTGCCCAGCATTCGTACCGGTCAGGGTGAAGGATCCGGCCCCGTTGCTGTAGGTGAGGCTACCGAGAGTGGTGACAGTATCATTGGTGATCGTGCCACCTGCAGAGCCGGTGATCCCTACGGAGCGACCATTGGTGGCAATCGCATTGCTCTGCCAGTTGTTGGAATTCCCCCACGATCCGTCGGAGCCTACCCAGAGCCATGGTCCGGAATAGACACTGCTCGTCGAAACCCCTGAGATTGAGATAATCCCACCGGATTGCATCACCATGCCGATAGTAGTCTGATTAGTGTAAGATGTACCGACCTTGGTCCACTCCTGGATATCAAGCCCTCCCGTCGCAAGTGGGGTGATAACCGGCTGAGTGAAGGCGTTCCAAGGAGATGCCTTGCCGGCATATCCGCTGAAAGAGGATGCAGAGTTGTCAACAATCGAAACCCCATAGGTGTTTGTTCCACTCGTGGCAGACGTTCTTGTTGCTCCTCCCTCAGTGGCCGTTACCATCAGGCTGTTGACGGCGTTAACAATGGAGGCGTATTGGTTTCCGGATCCGGATCCGGTGATTCTTGTTCCACTTACAGTAGTCAGATCGCCCGCGGCATCTGCCTTACCAGCCCAGACATTCGCATTGGCGCTGTAACCGATCACACTCCAGTAGACATCAGCACTGGAGAACCAACCTGATCCATAAGTCTGGGCGATGATGGAACTGGCACTGCTGAAGTCGAGATTGAAACCGGAAAGAATGTTTGCCCGGGTTCCCAGGTTGATCAGCAGACTCTTGGGAGAGACCGAATCCGCCGAATAGAATCCGAGATAAAGGTTATTGGTGTTGCCGATGTTGTAGGTATCGGCTCTGAGGTTCCATCCTCCGAAGATCCAACCGCTACAGAGCAAGCAAGACACAAGAAATGAAACTCGGAACTTCTTCGAGAGGGAGAAGGTGTCCGTTCTCTTGTTCTCTGGAGCCGCTAAGGTCATTTGCGGATGGATATTGATCTGTGAACTTTCAGAGTGCACAAAAAGGTGGAAGCCGTTAGGCTTCCACCTTCATGCGATAAATTACGGATTCTGATCAGGCCTCGGTTTTGCGCCGATAGGCCACGATCAGAAGCAGTGCCCCCACGCCCATCAGGGCATAGGTGCTCGGTTCAGGAACGACCGTGATCACCCCGCCGCTCTGGGTGACCATACCAATGGTGCTCTGGTTAGTGTAAGATGTGCCAACCTTGGTCCATTCCTGGATATCAAGCCCTCCCGTAGCAAGCGGGGTCTGGACCGACGTAGTGAACGCTCCCCAGGGAGATGCCTTCCCAGCATATCCGTTGAACGAGGATTCAGAGTTATCCACCACAGAAGCTTGATGGGTGTTATCCCCGCTTGTAATGTTAGCGTATGTCGCTGTTCCATTAGTCGACGTTGTCATCAAGTTGTTGACTGCGCTAACAATGGAGCTGTATTGGTTTCCGGATCCGGATGCGGTGATTCTTGTTCCACTTGCAGTAAGCAGATCGCCCGCGGCATCAGCTTTACCCACCCAGACATTGGTGTTTGCGTTGTAACCGATCACACTCCAGTAGACATCAGCACTCGAGAACCAGCTTGCCCCATAGGTCTGAGATATGATGGAACTGGCACTGCTGAAGTCGAGATTGAAACCGGAAAGAATGTTTGCACGGGTTCCCAGGTTGATCAGCAGACTCTTAGGAGAGACCGAAGCCGCCGAATAGAATCCGAGATAAAGGTTACTACTGTCGCCGATATTGTAGGTGGCGGCCTGAGAGGCCGCCACACTCATCGCAAAGGTTAGCGCGAGAAGAGTTTTTTTCATATTCTTAGACTATTGATATTATTCAACTAATTAATAATTGTAAATCTGTTTTCCTCCATCCTCGCTGCGGAGAACTTTCATGTCTCCAATGGGAATGTTAGGAGCTAGATCACCATTGGTTGCAGTGAGTGATTTGATTCTGGTTGCAAGCTGGTTCACGAGTACAGGAACATTGGCGTTACCGGTCAATGTAGCATCATAACCAATGAACTCATATCCCCAGTAAGGATACTTCCCTGTGATGATGTTGGTGTATCCAGCATCGAGCGTGGTTGCATTGGTCTGGCTGTAGCAACGTCCCTCAACTCCATTATACTTCAGGGGAACAAGGCCATTTACAACAAAGGGAAGCGTGTCAGCGACAGAAGAGTAGCCGATCAGGAAGTTCCCAGTGGAACCTGCCACCTCACCTGTATCAGAAACTACATTTGCGAAACCACTGGGGATGGAGTTCGTCATGAACCCACACATCGCGCTTCCGGTAGACTCACCATTATTTCCAAGCGCCACCCCGATGCCCAGCAGAGTTGTTGCAGGGTGTTTTTCAATCATGGTCACATTACCACCGGAAGCGGTGACTTTCCACTGAAGCACGGTCGTCAGCGTCCCATACTTGTTCACGGCGTGGTTGATCACACGGGATCCTGAGTCGATGTTACGACCCATGCTCCATACAATAGTATCATAATCGGCATCATTTCCCGTTATAAGGTTTCCCGTTAAACTACCCGACTCTAACAACTGCTGTGCATTACCTGTTGTAATATCCCTCTGAGGGAAAGCGCTGGCAAATCCCTTGCTGGCAATGTAGGTGTAAGGAACAACTCCAATCTGCGTGAGAGATAAGTCCTTATATGCAATTCCGTCACTTGCTTTGACATTCGGCTTGAAGCGTGATGAACCTGGGTAGGTGTCCATGAAGCCGACAAGGCCCTTTTGAAGGGTCGTGTAGGTTCCGATGGCGAATGAGGTAGTATCCGGTGGAGTCAGGCCAAGGCGCTGGGCCATGGTGGTGTTTGTACCTAGAACCGTCTCAATCTTAGCCTTGTCGAAATAAGGAACACGCTTGTTGTTGGTACCCGATGCCACCTGCTGGATTCCACCCTCGGAACCGGTCCAGGTCACGGCAATGTCAACAACGGCATTGTTACTCAGAACGCAGTTGGTGAAGTAGAGACCGACGGCGCTGTCTGTGTTGGTTGCAGCACCGGAAGAGGCATACAATTTGTCGCCAAAGAGGGCGTAGAGGTTTTTGTTGGCGGCTTTGCGGAATGCCGTGGCACCCGTGACGTAGATCACGCTCTGCGCGGAGGCGGAGGCGATCGAGAGAGCGGCTACGGCCGCCATCAGGATTGATTTGGTGTGTTTCATGGGTTTTTGTTTATTTTCTGAGTTTGGACTGAGTTTTTGTCTGACGTTGTTTGGTTTTTGACTGCTCGGAGAAATTTTGTTTTTGAATCTGGGTGGCGCCTTTACCCTTACGGGCTTCGGAGGCTTATGAAATCAGGGTTTGCGGGTGATCGGTTCGAGGTTTGGTTTTCTGAACTGTCGAGAGAATGCCAGCACCCATGAAAAACGTCATCATCTCTATTGTAACAAGTTTGTAACATTCGCCCCCCCCTAGAAGGGGCGCTGGTAAAAAGTAAATGGTGTGAAAGTTGGAAGGAAGCGCCTGTGGCGCGGGGGATGGCAGATTGGAGATGGAAGATTCTGAGGTAGAAGGGGTTGCACCGTCGTAGATGGTAGATAGAAGATAGAAGTTGGGGGGAGCACGACGCTGGTTAAAAGTGAAAGGTACGAAAGTGGGAAGGTGTTGAAGGGCTGAAGGGGAAGTCGAGGGACGAAGTGTCGAGGGTCGAGGGAACCTGAACCAAGCTTCTGGGAGGGAGCTTCTAGAGAGCAGAAGGGTTGCAGGTTGCATTTTTCCACCAAGGAAACAGCCAAGGACGGGCGAAGGGAGCGCCTGGGGCGCGGTAGATGGGAGACAGGGTGACAGAACGGTTGAAGGGGAAGTCTCGGGAACCTGAACCAGGCGTTGACGGGGGTTGGATCTGGGAGTATGAATGAATCGTGCAATGCGTTGACCGAGTTACTGTGGATCCGGCCCAGTGCGGGGGACGCCCTTGCATCAGGGGTATGCGTATTCGCGTCAAGGATGTGCTCGAAATGTTGGCTGATGGAGCCTCGCAAGAGGAGATTCTGAAGGACTTCCCTGATCTTGAGGCCGAGGATATCCGTGCGGCGATCGCCTATGCCGCCCGGTACACCGATCACCCTGTCCTGACGGCTGCCTGACCGATGCGCTTCCTGGTGGATGCGCAGTTGCCGCCCGCACTGGCACGCTGGCTCGGGGAAAAGGGATACTCAGCGACCGCGGTGAGGGATGCAGGTTTTCTAAAATCCGATGATGGGAGCATTCGTAACTTTGCCAGGGATGGCGGCTGGATTGACCCGAGAAGATGGGAAGAGCGCGACGCTGGTTAAAAGTGAAAGGTACGAAAGTGGGAAGGTGCGGAAGGGCTGAAGGGGAAGTCGAGGAACGAAGTGTCGAGCGTCGAGGGCAGTTTGAAAGGCTGACACGCAGACACGCTGAAATTCTAAAAAACTGACCAGTTGACAAGAATCGGCCTGAGGGAGATCGAAGTTTCGGAAGAGACTGGAGACGCTGACGGGGATCACCCGGGGAGCCAGCAGGGATCAAGATCCAGGGATTGGTTGGAGACCCTGGCAGTAAGTTGCTCCGCTGGCGCCCCCATCCCAAGGATGTACCCCCGGCTTGCCCCCAAGTCATCAAGCACTCCCTCCAGTCGTCTAGCATCATGCGGGTTGGTGCCGCTGTTGGCCTTGATCTCGATCGGGATGAGTTCCCCTCCTCTATCCATGACGAGATCCGCTTCCTGCCCCGTTGCCGTTCTCCAGAATGAGAACTGGGTATGGGGTCGAACGAGCCGTTCACGTCGGATCACATCCTCCATAACAAAGCCCTCCCAGCTGGCTCCCCGTGCCGGATGGACATCCAGCTGCTCCGGGGTCCCGATATTCAGCAGATGGTGCAAGAGGCCGGTGTCGCGGATGTAAACACGGGGGGATTTCACGAGGCGCTTCCCTATGTTCCGGAAATAGGGTGGCAATCTCCGGATGAGAAAAACCCCTTCTAACAAATCAAGGCCATGCTTGACGGTATGGTAGCTGACGCCGAGGGAGTTTCCCAAGGCGGAGAGATTCAACAATCCCCCCTGCTGACCAGCCATCATGGTCAGTAAACGCCTGAGAAAAAAAGCATCAGGTCGATAGCCGTAGGCCGCCAAATCACGCTGAAGAACCGCCTGCAGATAAGGTTCCCACCAGCCTCGGAAGTCACCTCGCACGGCCTCGGGAAAGCCTCCCTTGATCCAATGTTCGGACGTAGCCAACCCGGTCTCACATGGGGTCAGAGGATCGAGATCGATGATGCCAACGCGGCCAGCCAGTGACTCGGAAATCCCCCGCACCAGCGCGGGCTGTGCAGACCCGAGGATGCAGAAGTGGCACTTTCCATCCCCCCTTCTCGCGTCGATCTCCCCTCGAAGCGCGGCAAAGATCTCCGGCACACTCTGCGCCTCGTCCAGGATGGTCATCTCCCCGAGCATGGAGAGCTCGTGCGCCGGATCCGCGGAATACCTCTCTCTCACGAGGGGCGACTCAAGATCCCGATAGAGTGCATGACTAAATACTTCTCTGACCAAGGTGGTTTTCCCTACCTGACGCGATCCCAAGACAACGATCGCCGGAAAGTTGGATGCGAGCTTGATAAGCCTCTGCTGTGCAAGTCGTTTCCAGTTCATTTTTGCAAATTAGAGGACAGACTTCTGTTTTGCAAGTTTATGCGCGACGGGTTTCACTAGTTGGAGATGGTGGATAGAAGTTTGGGGAGAGCGAGATGCTGGTGAAAAGTGAAAGGTACGAACGTGGGAAGGTGCCGAAGGGAGCGCCTGCGGCGCGGTAGATAGGAGATGGTAGATAGAAGTTTGGGGAGAGCGAGACGCTGGTGAAAAGTGAAAGGTACGAACGTGGGAAGGTGCCGAAGGGAGCGCCTGCGGCGCGGTAGATGGAAGACAGGGGACAGAACGGTTGAAGGGGAAGTCGAGGGACGAAGGTCGAGCGTCGAGGGAACCTGAACCAAGCTCCTGGGAAGGAGCGCCTAGGGAGCGGAAGCTACCCACCCAATAGGGCTGAGAGGGGAAGGGTTGACAATCTCTCCTCAAAGCCCACCGCCGAGGAGCCTGCGTATACGAGGTAGCCGTGATGGAAACGCTTCCCTGCGACCTGTTTGAGATGCCGGAGTCCTTTGAAGTGAGATCCATCAACCCCCCCGGAGAGTTTGATCTCGATGCCGCAAATCCTGCCGTCCTCGCCTTCGATCACAAGATCCACTTCGTTCTGGTCGTGAGAGCGGTAATGGTAAAGCCTGACCGGTTTCCCTGCCCATCCGGCCGCCTTCGAGACTTCGCCGATGACCAGGGTCTCAATCATCTGGCCGAGCAGGACGGGATTGGCAACCAAAGCTGTCTCGTCCACTCCGGCAAGGACGGAAGCAATACCTGTGTCTGTCAGGAAGATTTTCTGCTGACGCGCCAGCCTTGCCGTCGCACCACCCGACCAGGCAGGAAGACAATCGGTCAGAAAGACCGCTTCCAGCAATGCCAGATAGCGCTTGATCGATGTCTGTGGGGCTGCCAGTACCCTGGAGAGATCGGAAACGTTGAGCAGGGTTGCTGTCCGTCCAGCCAGGAGCGTGAGCAGGCGGAAGACCTGACTGACGTTCTCCACACGACTCACCTCAAGTAGGTCGCGCTCGATGATCGTCTGCACATAAGAGCGAAGCCACCGGCGCGCGGCCTCATGGGATGGACGTGCAATGGCTTCAGGATATCCGCCACGCACGATGAGATCGGCAAGTTGGGCGTGACTCTTGGCGGAACCTGAGGGCATCCATGGCTCTGGGCCAAAGAATCTCCCTATCATATCCATACTCGCTCCAGCGATCTCGCTCCGGGAGAGCGGAAGCAGGGTCAATGTCCTCATACGGCCCGCCAAGGTGTCAGCAACGTGGGGAAGGGCCGTGATTTCGGCCGATCCGGTCAAGAGAAAACGTCCGGGCTTGCGCTCGCGATCAACGGCCCGCTTGATGGGGAGGAAAATGCCGGGCACTCTCTGTACCTCGTCGATCGTGATCTGATCAGGCAATCCCTCGACAAATCCCTGGGGATCACTCTGAGCTGCGGAAAGTACCACCAAGTCGTCCATGGTCATGTAAGTCCTGTTCCCCTGGAGATGTTGAACGAGGGTGGATTTCCCCGCTTGGCGAGGACCTTTAAGAAAAACAATAGGATCTTCCCGAAGGCTTTGCTCTAGGATTGGAAGAAGCGCCCGAGTAATCATGGCTGATAATTAACCATAGCGTGGTTATATTTCAACCGCAAAGAACAGAAGAGAAGGCTGAAGGGGAAGTCGAGTGACGCCGTAACGCAGGCCGATAGGCCGAGGCCGGGCAAGCAAGGTCGAGCGTCGAGGGACGCAAGGAAACGCAGAAGGGATTGCTCCCTAGACGTTCTGAAGCGGGTTCCAGACCCGCGTGAAGCCGAATCCCTCAAAGTCCTTGCCGTTGGCGGTAGCGAATTCACTCACCCCGAAGTGCCGTAGGGTCATGGCAAGACGGGCGTCGATGATGCGCCGAATCGCGAAGTCGCGCCCGCTCGCCATGGCCCATACCTCGCCCATGACGGGAGCGTTCTCGACGAGAGTCCAGTTTGGATTGGAGCGGAGAGCTTGGCAGAATGCCCCGGCCTCCTCGGCAGCATACGGGTTTTGCATGATCCGGGAGTTGCGGAGCTTGAGGTAGGTCTCCACGAGCATCAGCTCGCAAACCACCACATCCTCGCGTTCTGCAAGCGACTCTAGGAAATCCCTAGCCGCGGTGTTCTCTGCAGAGTCGAGGTTGGAGGCGTGGACTAGGATATTTGTGTCGAAGGAAATCATGAGCGGTCAGGCGGCATGGGGTTACTCACCGTGAGCCAACTCTGTCCATTCTGTTTCTGGAGAAAGGAAAGCACCTCCATGCCGGGCCGCGGGAAGTTTCCAAGCACCGAGCCGCTTTCCAGACGCCGGCTGGGTTGCCAAGAACATCTCCGCAGAGCGGCGTAGCGTCTCGGCTAGGGACCACTCCCTGTCGGAGGCTAGGTTCTTAAGTTGCCTGTAAAGGGCGTCGGGCAGCTGGATCTGCGTCTTGATCATGATGGATAATCTCCATCGGAATTGATATGATGTCAACTTGCTTCCTTGGATGATTGGACGGCGAGCATAACGGGATCGACCCGAGAAGATGGGAAGAGCGCGACGCTGGTTAAAAGTGAAAGGTACGAAAGTGGGAAGGCGTTGAAGGGCTGCAGACTGCAGTTTTACCACAACGCCGAGTGCCCGGCTGGGCACGGAGTAGCCTGCGAACCAAGCCTCCGGGGGGGGGGGGGCGCGGGAGAAGCCCTCCAAAGGAGGGATCCCGACGGGACGGCACTGCTTTGCGGGAGCAAAGTGACGTTCAAGCAGTCCGTAGGACGATGCTCGTGGGAACGAGATCGGCAAAGGAGGCAGCCAAGGACCGGCAAAGGGAACTGAATAGTCCTGAGGCACCCTGCCCGGGCAAGGGCATGGACGCAGTGCCGCCAGCGCTGCGGGGCGGTTGCGGGATAAGCGTCTCTGCAAGCGTACTTGCGAGAGCGCATCAGCTCAGCAACCCAGCTCCGTCCTGACGGAACCCATTCCAGGTCTTCGGACGAATGGTTTTCACTTTCAGATTTTTCAGCTTTTCAGCTTTTCCCCAACTTGGAACCCACTTGGATCCCCTTTGCTTCGATCGCTCCCAGGATCTGAACCCTCCGGGCTCTGCGTCGGCGCATAGGCTACACCGTGCCCCCCGGCACTCGGCGTTGTGGTGAATATCCTTCTTTGTTCCTTGTTCTGCGTGAGCTCCCTGCCTGCCCGCTTAAATCAGTGAGGATCCACCAAACTAGAGATCCAACTTCCCCAACAATTCATCCATGGTCAATCCGTGATGGGCTGAAATACTTTTTAAGATTCCAGAAAGGGTTCCGGTCTTGATGGGGCGATGGTTTGGGATGACTTCCTTGTTGGGACCATTAACCTCAGTAGCAATACTGATATGCGAACCCCTCTGTCGGACCACTGCGTATCCCATGACCTTCAGTGCCTTGACCAGCTCAGATCCAAGGATATCGCGGGGAAGCTTCATCGTGCCATCACTTCATCCCTGACAAAGTGAAGGCGGATGACGCTGGGTGATTCAGCTTCATCCTCGAAGTAGCACTCTACCGCTTCTTTCACCATGGATCGCACTTCTTCCATGGTCTCTCCCTGAGTATGGATGCCAAATCCAAGCGCCGAGGCGGTATAGCCCCCCTCAGTCTCGTCTTCCCTGACCTCAAAGATGATCTCACTACTCATGGGGAGCAACTTAGCTCGAGCATCTTAATGCTGCAAGCAGGGGCTTGCCTTCCAAGCGTAGAACGCGGTGCTGGCAATCAGGTCATCGCCTGCCTCGACCTGATCGGCCAGGATGCGCAGGGCAAGGGCTTCAACGGATCGTATTGCCTTGTTGCGTGTCACGCCGTAGCTCATGCAGCCCGGAATCATAGGAATCTCGGCAATCCATCGACCATCTTCCTCCTGATCTATCTCAATACGAATAGGCATGACGCAAAGTTACACCTAAGGGCATGAACAGCAAGCCGTGCCGCCCTTCGGGCTACGACTGCGTCGTAGTCTACCGCGGCGGTTCCCACCGCCTTGGTTCACTTTTCTACCTTTCACTTTTCTACCTTTCACTTTTTTACTTTTCACTTTTCACTTTCCCCATGTCCTCCTCTCTAGATCGTCTTCACGTCTTCATCATGGCGGGAGGGAGTGGTGAGCGCTTCTGGCCCGCCAGTCGCACAGCGACTCCCAAGCATTTGCTAAAACTTCTGGGTGAGCAGACCCTTTTAGAACAAACCGTCCGCAGATTTGAGGGAGTTATTCCCTTTGAGCGGATCTTTATCCTGACCAATGTCGCCCAGATCGAGGCGACGCTGGCTGCCGTCCCATTCCTTCCTGCTGAGAACATTATTGCCGAACCGGCCAAGCGCGACACGGCCCCAGCCGCTGCACTCGCGACTGGAATCGCCAGAAGCCGCAATTCCGATGCTATCGTTGGCCTCTTTCCGGCGGATGCCATGATCCATGATACAACCGCTTTCCGGAGACAGCTGACCGAGGCGACGGAATTCGTGGCAGTGAATACCTCCATCCTGACCTTCTCGATTACCCCGACCCATGCCTCGACCGGCTTCGGCTACCTCCAACTTGGAGCGCCGATTTCCGCACCGGGCACCACCCGTATCGTCTCCGTCGAGCGCTTTATTGAGAAGCCGCATGCCGACCGTGCACAAGACTTCTTCCTTGGAAAGAAGCATGGGTGGAATGCCGGGATGTTCCTTTGGCAGGCCGCGACCTTTCTGGAAGAGTGCCGTAAGCAGCAGCCCGAGCTGGAACGCTTTATCTTGGGATTCCCATCCTCGGGTTCCGTGGGTTCCTTTAGCGCCTATCTTGCAGAAGCTTTTCCCAAGCTTCCCAAGATCTCCGTCGATTTCGCTATCATGGAGAAGGCCACCAGCGTCGTGGCAGCTATCGCCGAGTATGACTGGGATGATGTTGGTTCCTGGACCGCCCTCCCTGATCACCTCGGCAAGGATGCTCAGGAGAATACCCTGCAAGGCCGGGTCGTTACCCTCGACGCCGGGCGCAATATCGTCGTCGCCGGCAAGCGGACGATCGCCCTCTGCGGGGTAAGCGACCTTGTGGTTGTCGAGACAGAGGACGCCATCCTTGTCTGCCACCGCAACGCCGTTCAACAGATCAAGAACTTGCCTCTCCCTCCGGAGCTGAAGTGAAGCCCGAAAGGCTGTAGCGGTTTAGGCTGTAGGCTATTAGAGCGTTTTTGATTTATTCTGACGCTCTGAATAAGGGTGGGAAAGAGAGAATGAATCTGGAACTCATCCGTAACGGCTGCGAAGCAACGGCCGGGCCAGCCAACTCAGGAAACAATATTCCTTTCGTTTGATTCGCTCGTTCCCACTCGTCTCACCCTTTGGGCTACCTTCGGTAGTCTATCCCAGCCTCTCCCAAGGCGCGGTATTCTGAGTTCCAGATTAATCATGCAGTCTCCCCTCAAGCGACAGATTGACTAGAAGATGCTCTAGATCAGAAACTGAAAATCTCCCGCAGTGATGCCCAGCAAGGTTTTCAGAAAGGACCAATCCCTATTTCTTTAATGGAGCGCCGAGTGATGCCAGCCACTCCCTTTGCTGCTCGGGAGTCAGCAGATGAAGAAGACTCCTTGCAGTCGTGCGATGGATCTGATGCAGGTCGATATCACTGCGAAGATTGGACTTCTTGCCAGCCAGAAAGGATTTCTGGACCTCGGCAGCCTTGGCAGAGTCAACGGAGCGGATTTCAGCGGCCTTATGGCGCTGATTGGGTGTTAGTTTGAGAAGATTCTGTTCGCTCGGTGAAAGGAGAAACAGTCCTCCTTGGAACTGTCGTTCGATCTCACGGAAGCGGATCCTCTGGGCAGGTGTCAGGATCCTGAGCACACGCTGATTGCAGGAGGCGTGATAGGAGGCGAGTTTCTTCTCTGCCTTACTGTCGAGAGTGGTATCGAGCAGACCAGTAGCCGAGACAATGCCAACCTTGGCCCTGCACTCGGCGCGAATCGCATCGATGCGGGCCTTCTGGATGGGGGTGAGTTTCAGATCATTGCAGACGGCTGGTTGGTTTAGCAGGACAGGCATGTAGGAAATGCTGTCGGACGTCGAGGCGGTGGGGATCGTGGCTGATGAGGCGGATGCCAGAGTCAGGGCAAGTAGTGGCAGGAAAAGGAAACGTTTCATTGGATATCTGAAAAATTGGAGTTGCTAGCTTGAAAACGAACAGCAAGGGCATCGTTCCAACGATGCCCCGACTGGCGATTAATAGCCTTCGAATAGGGATTTCGTGTTCGCGTTTGGATCGCTGAACTTGGGCAGGCCCATCTTCTGACCACTCAGAACGAGCCACTGTTTTTTCTGACTCGCGGTCAGGACAGAAAGCATCTGATTGGAGGAGCCGCTCTGGATCTGGCGGCGCTTGATGTCGGACCAGAACGGGGAAAGCTTTCCAGAGGCGGACTGGGAGTTGAGCGCAGCGACCTTTGCCGTCGAGGATTGGGCGATCCCGGCAAGCTGCTGCTGCTGCTGGGTGGAGAGACCGAGCAACTGCTGCTCGGAGGGCGAGGTCAGAAGATTGCCATTGAGCATCTGGCGCTCGATCTGGCGGAGGCGATCCTGTTGGGAGGAACTAAGAACGGCGAGTGCACGCTGGTTGAATTTCTTCCTCAAGGACTTCAAGTCCCAGTTGGCACGGATTCCGGCATCCTCATCAGCCATGCCGATCGCGGTGATTTGCTTCGCGCGAGACTTGTACTCGGTCCTGAGGGAGTCAAGCAGGGCGCACTGCAGGGAGGAGAGCTTCAGATCCTGACGGACAGGATCGAGTCCCAGCAGCACGGGTACCGAGCCTGGATGATCATCGCCCGCTCCCCCCACCTTTGCTGAGGTGGGAACCTGTGCCGTGGCACAACCCGTAAGAGCTGCGGCCAGGAGAAGCGGAAGGAAGCGTTTGATCATCATGGGAAGGGTAGGACTCGAAAAGGTAGTATAGAGTACGTGATCAGCAAGCCTGAGCGATCATGCCCTCGAGCTTGACGATGTCGGCGCCGAACTTGCGGATGCCCTCGGCCAGCTTATCGGTGGCCATAGCATCTTCGTTCAAGAGCCAGCGGAAGCTCTTCTCATCGAAAGGAATCCGCTCGATCTCCATCTCCTTGGCGGCCTCGGGGCTCAGGACGCGGGGCATCGGCTCCGTGGACTGCTCCAGCTTCTCAAGGATATCAGGGCTGATGGTGAGGAGATCGCAGCCTGCAAGCGCAACGATTTCGCCGGTGTTGCGGAAGCTGGCACCCATGACCTGGGTCTCGTAGCCGAACTTCTTGAAGTAGTTGTAGATCTTGTGCACCGACTGGACACCAGGGTCCTCCATGCCGACATATTCCTTGCCGGTGGTCGCCTTGTAATAGTCGTAGATACGACCGACAAAGGGAGAGATAAGACGTGCCTTGGCCTCGGCGCAGGCGACAGCCTGGGGCATCGAGAACATGAGGGTCAGGTTGCAGTTGATGCCTTCCTTCTGGAGAATTTCAGCGGCACGGATACCCTCCCAGGAAGATGCGATCTTGATCAGGACGCGCTCGCGGTCGATGCCAACGCTCTTGTAGAGGCCGATCAGATAGCGGGCCTTCTCGAGGGTGGCCTCGGTGTCAAAGGAGAGGCGGGCATCCACTTCGGTGCTGACGCGACCGGGTACGATCTTGAGAATCTCACAGCCGAACAGGATAAGCGTGTCGTCGATAATCTTCTTCCAGAGAGCAGAACCGGAGAGACTGGATCCCTTGTTGTCGGCGATCGCCTTGTCGAGAAGCGTGCGATACTCAGGCTGGAGAACAGCCTTTAGGATGAGCGAGGGGTTCGTCGTGGCATCCTGGGGCTGGAACTTCTTGATCTCGGCGAAATTGCCCGTGTCGGCGACAACGGTGGTGAATTGCTTGAGGGCTTCGAGTTGGTTCATGCTCATATCCGACAAGTGATGAGCTTTCTCCCCACGAAAAGCAATTCCTGAATTGTATCGGAAAAGATGCTTCCCCGATAAAATCTCCCAAATCCCCCTAGAGATGCTCCTCACCCCGCAGGCTGCGCAGATGAATGGTCTTTACCTCAAGATCATGCACGGCCCTGATATACCGGACCGTCTTGCTCCGGGAACGCATGAGGATCGAGTGCGTGATGGCGGTCTTGCCGATCAGCTTCACCCCGGGCAGCATGGGACTATCACTGATGCCGGTCGCGCAGAAGATGGCACTGTCACCATGGACTAGGTCATCACGGTGGTAAACGCGCTCCAGATCGGCGGGAGTCAGCGTTTTTAATAACTCCGCCCGCTCCTCCTCATCACGAGGCCACATGCGCAGCAGGATATCCCCTCCCAGGGCTTTCAGGGCTGCCGCAGTCAGAATTCCCTCGGGAGCACCTCCCCGTCCCACGTAGAGATCGATCCCGGAATCATGCAGGGAAGGAGCCACAGCCGCCGTGATATCTCCATCGGCGATCAGTCGCAGCGAGGCGCCAGCACGACGCACGGCATCCGTGTAAGTTTGATTGCGGGGGCGGTCCAGAACCGTCACCACTAGTTCGCCGATTCTTTTTCCCAGAGCCTTGGCGACATGCTCCAATGTCTGCTCGAAGGGGGTCATCCAGCGAGATTGGCGCGATAGTACCGTCGAGGATGCAGCGCTCCACGCGGGCACCATAGGCCAACTTTTCCACATAAAAGCTCGGGATATTGACCATGCTGCGCTCCTTGCCATCAGGGACAAGGACTGCGGACATGACGGAAATCGAGTTGGGCATCCCCTTGGAGATGTTGCTGGTCCCATCGATTGGATCGAGGGCGATATCGAAACGGGGATCCCCCTCCCCCCAGCGACCCAACTTGTCGCCTAGAAATATCCCGGGAGCATTGTCCTTGATCCCCTCTCCGATCACGACCTCTCCGCGGATGTCGACCAGATCGAACATCCCCTTGATGGCGTCGCAGGCGGCCTCATCGGCAGCCTCCTTGTCACCTCTCCCCATCCATTGCATGGAGTGGAGGGCCGCGTTTTCCGTGGCGCGGACGAACTCGAATTCGACCATCCTCTCAAGATCCTTGGTTTCGCTCATGAGAACGTTTTTGGGGGTTGAAATATTCAGGCGTTGGCAAGCGAGGCCCGAATAAACTCGTCGAAGAGCGGATGCGGTGCCTCGGGCTTGCTGAGGAACTCCGGGTGGAACTGTACGGCGATGAACCAGGGGTGGTCGCGGTACTCGATGATCTCGACAAGTGAACCATCCGGAGAGGTGCCGGAAATGACCAAACCCTTCTCCTCCATGCGCTCACGGTAGGCGTTGTTGAACTCGTAGCGGTGACGGTGACGCTCGGCGATCTCAGGCTGCCCGTAGATCTTGTGAGCGAGCGAATCGGCCTTCAGCAAGGCGGGCCAGGAACCGAGGCGCATCGACCCACCCTTGCCGGTCACTTCCTTCTGGTCGTCAAGCAGCGCAATGACGGGATGCGGGGTCGCGGGTTCAAACTCCGTACTGTTAGCTCCCTCCAATCCGCAGACATTCCTGGCAAACTCGATCGTCGCGATCTGCATGCCTAGGCAGATGCCGAGGAAAGGAATCTTGTTCTCCCTGGCATACCGGGCGGCTGCAATCTTCCCCTCGGTCCCACGGTCGCCGAAGCCACCGGGAACAAGGATACCAGAGACACCACTCAGAAAAATTTCGGCCCCCTCAGCCTCGATCTGCTCGGCATCCACGATCTCCAAGTCGACGCCGCAGTCGTTGGCACCTCCCGCATGGCAGAGCGACTCATAGATGCTCTTGTAGGCATCCTGCAACTCCACATACTTGCCGACCACGGCGATCTTGACCCGTCGTGACGGATTCACGATTGAATGGACGACCATCTTCCAGCGCTCCATGTCGGCCGGTCGCGTATCCAGATGGAGAAGCTGACAGACCTTCTCATCCAGCCCCTCCGTCTGCAACATCAGCGGGAATTCGTAAATGGAGTTCTCGACATCCCTTGCCTCGATCACCGAGCTGATAGGAACGTTGCAATAGAGGGAGAGCTTTTCGCGGACATCCGTTTCGAGCGGCTTCTCGGTGCGGCAGATCAGCACCTCGGGCTGGAGCCCGATCTCGCGCAGCTTGGCGACGCTCTGTTGGGTCGGCTTGGTCTTCAGCTCACCGGCGGCCTTGATGTAGGGGACGAGGGTCACGTGCATCAGGATCGCGTTCTCATGACCTACCTGCAGGATGAACTGACGGATCGCCTCGAGGAAGGGAAGGCCCTCGATGTCACCGGTGGTGCCGCCGATTTCCGTGATGAGGATGTCGGCCTTGCCGGTCTTCTCGAAGCTGCGAATACGGCTTTTGATCTCGTCGGTGATATGGGGGATCACCTGGACCGTCTTGCCGAGATAGTCGCCGCGGCGTTCCTTCGCGAGGACCGTCTCATAGACCTGGCCGCTGGTGAGGTTGTTATCACGGGTCAGCTCGCATTTCGTGAAGCGCTCGTAGTGCCCGAGATCGAGATCCGTTTCAGCTCCGTCGGCAAGGACATAGACCTCGCCGTGCTGGAGGGGATTCATCGTGCCCGGGTCGACATTCAGGTAGGGATCGAGTTTCTGCAGCGTCACGCGCAGCCCGCGATGCTCCAGCAGAGTACCCAAGGAAGCGGCCGCGAGGCCCTTTCCGAGAGAACTGACCACACCACCTGTGACGAAAATATACTTCATGGACTAGGGATCATAGGGAGGCCTGTCGGAAAATCCAGCTCGGCCATCGGCACGGCGCAAAATTTCCCGTCGAGTCCCACTCGGAGAGATCGCTTCCCTAGAATGTCAAGCCGAGTACCCGCGCGAAAACTTCCTTGCGCCGCCCATGTTCCTCGTCGCTCAGGACCGAGACCATGGTTCCGAAATCCTCCTCCGGAAGCTCCACCCAGGAGCGGCAGCCTCCGAAACTCGCCTGCATCGGGAGCGTGGTGGCAGGTTCCAGTCTGTAGACACGGACAAAGGCCACATTGATGCCGTTTCCGCCCAGGGATCCTGAACCCGTATCGTAGACAAAACGCTCCTCGATCACCGAGGCATCGAGCACGTGAAGCTCGCTCAGGCAATGAGCGGTCTCCTTGTCGGCAATGCGACCACTCCATTCGAGATGAGCTGCATAACTCACAGTCACCTGATCGGGTGCCTGTTCGGGAAGGGCGACATCTGCTTTGCGGATCTTCTCCACCTGGCCATGGAACCACGTGGGAAAGAGATAAAACTCATTGTGATCGAACCCGAATCCGCTCTTCCCCTCGGCGATTCCTCCCTTGCGCAGAAGGACACTCTGCTCACCGCTCCCGAGAGCTTCGCAGACAAGGGCCCACTCTTTGAACGCAATCGGCATGGTTTTACAATACTCCCGAGGGCGACACTCCAAAAGCAAATTTGATTTTCCCGCAGAGGCGCAGGGACGCAGAGATTTTTGGAACTGGTTTAAAAATTCTGCCCTCTGAGTTCCCTATTAATTATCCCCTTCATCCCTGTAAATCCTATTTCCCTAACTCTGCGACTCAGCGCCTTGTAGGTCTCGGAATATGGAGATTCAAGGAGTTATTCGCAAATGCCCGGAAGGGCAAGGTAGCGGCAGCCCGAGTCGCACAGCTCGGGCGCTGGCGCTAAGCCAGAGCTACCGGTTTGGGAAGAACTCCGTTTTCCTTCCAATCCCTTCGGCCCGAAGGGAGCAGATTTTGCAGGAAAACTTTCCCGATCTGGCAAAGGTTGGGAGAGCCAAGAATCCCCGACCCTCTAGCCTGAGGGCCGGGGAAGCTGCGGGAGAGATCAATCTGCGCCTCGAACCGGCGTTAGCCGAGTTCAACGCGGAGCAGCGATCCCCTGCAGCATCTTGGCTTCATCTCAAACAGTTGACAGAGCCGCACGCAAAATAGCGTGGTGAGCTCACCTCCACAAGACCGAGAACAGCCATGAACACGCAGAACACAGCAAACATCCATTACGTCGCCATCGACGTGTCTAAAGCCACCCTGCAAGTCCAGGACGACAAGAAAGCCTTTACCGTGGAGAACAACTCCATTGGGCATCGCAAGCTTCTCGTCCACCTCAAGGGGTGTCAGAAGCCTCTGGTGGTTTATGAGGCTTCGGGGGGCTACGAGCGAGAGCTCGCTGCCTTCCTTGGCAAGTCAGCCATCCCGCAGGCAATGCTCAACCCGGCAAGGGTTCGAGACTTTGCCCGTAGCGAGGGGGTTCGGGCCAAGACCGATCCCATCGATACCCGGATGATCCTGGCTTTTGCCAAAAGCAAAGCCTTGGAAGCCATTGATCCCCCCTCGCAGGAGAGCCTCAAGTTGGCGGCCCTTCTCGACCGGCGGGAGCATCTGGTAGAGCAGATGGCTAGGGAGAAAAACCGCCTCCAGAACAGTGAGGCTCTCATCCATCGATCCATCAAGCGCATGATGAAAATCCTCGAAAAGGAGATTGCCGTGATGGACAAGGCCATCAGCCAACTCGTGGACTCCACGCCCCTCCTGAAGTCACGTTCCCTGACCATGCAGTCGGTCAAAGGGGTGGGCAAGGTCACTGCTTGGACTCTGCTGGCCTATCTCACCGAGATGGACCACCTGGATCGCAATAAACTCGTCGCCCTTGCTGGCCTTGCACCCTTCAACCGCGACAGCGGCAAGATGTCGGGCAGAAGATCCATCCAAGGAGGCCGAGCCAAGGTGCGTAAGTGCCTCTATATGGCCGCCCATACCGCAGCCTCCTGCAACCCGGTGATCTCAGCCTATGTCCAAGGTCTTCGAGACAGGGGAAAACCCTACAAATGCGCCATCGTCGCGGCCATGCGCAAGCTCCTCATCCACCTCCAATGCCTCATCAAAAAATCACAACTTGCCCCTTGCTAAAAACCACAGTTGCTCTGCGCGAGACCCTTCAGTCGGTTTACTTCCAGAGTTCCGGATTAGATCCTTACTGCGCGTTTTTCTTGCCCGGTGACGACTGCATCAGAATAAACTAAAAATGATCGAGAGCCTGCAGTGCGGCCGTGTGGATGTCCCTAACTGCCACGCCATGGAGGGCTGCCGCTTCCGCACAGGAGGAGAACTCCGGTGATCGCTGGAGGATCTCGCCTCGGAGGGTGCCGATCTTGACCTGGATTTTTCCATAACGTGTATCGACCTCCTCAAAGTGGCGCTCAAGCTTGAGGCGCTCCAGGCGTTGATGCCTGATACCGAATGCCGTCGTTTCCCTGAGCATTCTTTCGGAGAGTTCACCCACTTTCTCTTCATGACAAAGGACTTCCAAGATCCATCCCGAACGTCCTTTTTTCATGACAGTAGGTGTGAGGGTGGCGTCGAGCGCACCCGCGCTGAGCAGTGCATCAAGAGCGCTGGATGCATGTTCCGGACTCAGATCGTCCAGGTTGCAACGGAGTTCCACCACTTCATCGGTATGGGAGAGATCCGACTGAATGGATTCTCCCAAGATCAGACGGAGGGCATTGGGACGAGTGGGTGTGTTCCGAGAGCCAAGTCCATATCCGATAGAGGTCACCGTCATCTCGGACATCGGGCCGAAGCTTCCTGAAAATTCGGCCAGGATCGCTGCCCCTGTCGGAGTGATGTGTTCCCAAGGTTCCTCGACCTGACGGAAGGGAATACCTTTCAGAATCGCTAGCGTCGCCGGTGCCGGTAGTGGGAATGTGCCGTGCGCGCAATGGATGTGTCCGGAGCCCTCGATCAGCGGACCGCAGGTGATCTTATCGATCGTCAGATAGTCGAATCCCGCGCAGGCGCAGACGATGTCCGCAATCGAATCCTCCGCGCCGACTTCGTGGAAGCTCACGTTTTCAGGAGGGACGCCATGCACCCCGCCTTCGGCGATAGCTATCCTTCGGAAGACAGCAAGAGCACGGGTTTTTACTTTCTCGTCGAGGGAGCTCTTTTCCAGAATGGAGATGATCTCGGCATGATTGCGCCCGTGATCGTGATGGCCATGGCTCTCGTGGTGGTCGTGATCATCGTGAGAATGAGAATGTCCGTGATCATGATGATGGTGAGCGGTCTTGCTCGCCCCACCTCCTTCATGGCCACTCACGAGAAAGCGCCATCCGGAGATGCCGTTCCTGTCCCCGCGTTCGAAGCGGCATGAGGGAAGTTCGACAGCCAGTGCCCTCAGTGCGTTCTGAAAAACCTCCTCGGGAACCCCGAGATCTCTCAGTGCAGCAACGGACATGTCGCCGCTGATTCCGGCAAAGGCATCGATATGAAGGAGTTTCATGATGGTTGGAGTCTGGCAGGAGGAAGGGTTCCGTCCATCCATTCACATCTACTGCTCCAGGATACGGCAATGCAAAAAAATTGAAGCATCATGTCGCCAAGTCAGGGCATGTTTGTTTTAATTTTTATTCTTCAATTTGCCATCAATGCCTCAAGACTCCAACGGATCCATCACCGCACAGAATTCCTCTCTCTACAACGTGGAGGGATGGTCCGAGGGATATGTGAGGATCAACGATGCTGGTCATGTCACCATGCGGCCTCAGAGAAAGGAGGGCGAGGAGATCGACTTGATGGAAATCGTCGCCGAAGCCGGGGACCGCGGACTGCGCTTTCCCCTCTTGGTGAGGTTCCATGACCTGCTGCGCGACCGAGTTCGCAGGCTGAACGAGTCATTTGCCAGGGCCATTTCTGAGTGCGGATACAAGAACCAGTACCGCGGGGTTTTCCCCATTAAGGTCAATCAGCTCTGCGAGGTTGTTGAGGAGATCGTCGATGCTGGACTGCCCTACCATTTCGGTATCGAGGCCGGCAGCAAGCCCGAGCTGATTGCCGCTCTGGCCGTCCATTCTGATCCCGAGAGCCTTGTGGTTGGCAACGGCTACAAGGACGACGAGTTCATCCGGGCGGCTCTCATCGGCATCAAGCTCGGGAAGAAAGTCATTCTTGTCGTGGAGAAGTTGGAAGAGTTTCACCAGATCCTCGCCGTTGCCAAGCAGGTCGGAGTGACTCCCATGATAGGCGCCCGAGTCAGGCTTCTCTCCAAGGGAGCTGGCAAATGGGCCACCAGCGGTGGAGAGAATGCTAAATTCGGTCTCTCCACAGCTGATCTTGTCTTGATGAGCGATACGCTTCATGCCGAGGGCATTCCCAACGCGCTGGTGCTTCTGCATTACCATGTCGGCTCCCAGGTTCCAGATATCCAGACGATCAGCCGCGCTACGCGTGAGGCCGCCCGCTTCTATGCCAAGCTCAAGAAGATGGGCCACGCACTCGGCTATCTCGACGTGGGTGGTGGGCTCGGAGTTGACTACGACGGATCCCGCACGAGCTTCGATAGTTCCAGGAACTATTCACTCCACGAGTACACCCGCGACATCGTCTACAATATCATGGAGGTCTGTGACTCCGAGCAGGTCGAGCATCCCGTGATCGTGAGCGAAAGCGGTCGTTTCATTGTGGCGCCGCACTCGGTACTCATCATTGAGGCGTTCGGCTCCATCGAGAAGCAGAGTCATGGAGCCGAAGTCTCGCCCTCTCCGGAGGATCCCAAGCTGGTTTCCGACATGCTCGAGATCTTGACCGGACTCAATGAGAAGCGTCGTTTGGAAAATTTCCACGATGCCCAGCAGATAAGGGATCAGGCGCAGTCGATGTTCGATCTCGGCCTGCTCGAGCTCCGCTCCAAGGCAAAGATCGATACCCTGTATTGGCAAATCGCCGCCGCGATCGTGAAACTCCATGCCGGGATGAAGCAGGTGCCCGAGGAGGTGAGGGAACTCGAGGTGGCTCTGGCTGACCAGCTTCTCTGCAACTTTTCTGTCTTTCAGTCCCTGC
Source organism: Verrucomicrobiota bacterium (assembly GCA_021413925.1). Taxonomy (NCBI): domain Bacteria; kingdom Pseudomonadati; phylum Verrucomicrobiota; species Verrucomicrobiota bacterium. Next base: position 29,182 of record JAIOPL010000002.1, on the reverse strand, counting down.
TTGATCATTGGGCCTTGGGACAGCTTTTCCCAGTCATGCCGATCCACCGTCTCGATGAGGTTCCGGAGCGTAGCGGCACACTCGTCGATATCACCTGTGATTCCGACGGCAAGATGGCCAAGTTCATTGACTTCCAGGATGTGAAGGAGACCCTGCCTGTGCATGCCGTCCGGCCCGGCGAGCCCTACTATCTGGGGATTTTCCTTTCCGGAGCCTATCAGGACATCATGGGGGATCTGCATAATCTCTTCGGTCGGGTGAACGAGATGCATGTCTTTCTCGATGAGGATGAGGAGGCCGGCTACTACATCGAGGAGGTGCTTCCCGGCAATACCATCGACCAAGTACTGACCCTCACTCAGTGGGACACCAAGGAGTTGGCCCGCAAGATCAAGTCCCAGGCCGATGCCGCGCTCAAGGGCGACCGTCTCAAGCCCAACGAGGCGATGCGTCTCGCCGACGAGTACGAGAAGATGTTCCAGTCCTATACCTACTTGGATTTCAACGCGCGTCGTCCCAATGGGTCGATGAGCTCAGCAACAAAAGCTTCCGATTAATCCCTATGAGCGATCCTGCCCTTCTCAAGCATTCTCCTCTCGAATCAGCCCATGTTGCCTGTGGCGCCCGCATGGTAGAATTTGGCGGATGGTACATGCCGGTCCAGTACTCCGGCATCATGGAGGAGCACCGCGCTGTCAGGTCTGCCTCGGGGATGTTCGACATCTCCCACATGGGGGAAGTTATTGTTTCAGGGCCCGGTGCCCTGGCGTGGCTGGAGAGTCTCTTGACCAACCGCGTCGGCAAGCTGGCCGTCACCCGGGGTCAATACACCCTCATGCTTGATGAGAAGGGGGGGGTTATTGATGATCTCATCATCTACCGGACGGGAGAGTTATCTTATTTTCTGGTGATCAATGGTGCTTGCCGCGATCTCGATCTCGAATGGATGCATGGTCATCTTCCTGCCGACGGTTCCGTTGTGCTGCAGGACCAAGGTAACGACTATGCAGCCATTGCTCTCCAGGGACCCGATGCAGAAAAGGTTCTGAGAGGACTCTATCCTGTCTGCGACATCCCGAAGCGAAACGGCATTGCTCCGCTTATCTCTTCCGAGGGGATCGTTCCCTCACTTGTCGCCCGTACAGGATATACCGGTGAGGATGGGTTTGAACTCTTTGTTCCTGTGGCGCATGGCATCGCGCTTTGGGAGCGCCTTCTTGCCGCTGGAGTGAAGCCTTGTGGCCTTGGATCCCGAGACACCCTGCGGCTTGAGATGGGTTATCCGCTGAATGGCTCGGATCTCTCCCGTGACCGCACCCCGCTAGAGGCAGGTCTGGATCGCTTTGTTGGCCTCGATGATCCCGCGAAGGGTGATTTTTCGGGGCGTAAGGCTCTGGAGCAGCAGCGTTCAGAGGGCCTCCCCTCTCGGTTGACACCCCTCAAGCTTTCCGTGCAGGGTCCGCCGCTCCGTTCCCATTATCCTGTTCTGGCCGATGGAGTTGCATTGGGTGAAACCTGCAGCGGCGCCCTCTCCCCGAGTCTGGGTGAGGGGATCGCCATGGCCTATCTTCCCGAGGTCTGTAGAATCCCCGGAACGCAATTAGAAATTGAGGTGCGAGGTCGCCGTTACGCCGCTATCATTGCAACGCTCCCTTTCTACAAAAAGCCCTCTCTTTGAACCCTCCCTGTAACATAGAAACCGCCAACACAATCGCCAACGCATGAACGTTCCAGCAGACCTCCGCTACGCCAAGACTCACGAATGGATCCGTCAGGAGAATGACATCATCTCTGTCGGGATCACCGACCATGCCCAGGCGGAGCTGACCGATATCGTCTATGCCGAGCCTCCGAAAGTTGGTGTCGAGGTGAAGGCCGGTGCGACAGCTGCCGTCGTCGAGTCAGTGAAGGCTGCAAGCGATATCTACTCGCCACTCTCCGGAGTCGTTACCGAGGTGAACGATGCGCTCACTTCCAATCCCGCTCTCCTGAATACCGATCCTTTCGGTCAGGGCTGGATCTTCAAGCTAAAGGCTTCCAATCCTGCCGAGATCGACGCTCTTCTGACCCCCGAAGCCTACACAGCCCAGATCGGTCAATGAGTACCATCGGGGCTGACCAACTAGACTCTGTTCTCTCCCGCGGGCGCTTCTCCCGCCGACATCTCGGTTCCCACCATCGGGAAATCCGAGCAATGCTGGAGACTCTGGGATATGCCTCTCTCGAGGAGCTGATTGCAAAGACGGTTCCCGCCGAGATCAGGAGCGCAAAGCCGCTGGATCTTCCCCCAGCTGCCAGCGAGGAAGAGGCTCTTGCTGAGCTACGCGAGATTGCTTCCAGAAACGAAGTGCGCACCTCCTACATCGGGATGGGATATCACGGCACGAACCTGCCCACCGTGATTCAACGGAATATTCTGGAGAACCCAGGTTGGTACACGGCCTACACGCCTTACCAGGCTGAGATCTCGCAGGGGCGCATGGAGGCTCTGGTGAATTTTCAGACCATGGTCTGCGACCTGACAGGCATGGCGATCGCGAATGCCTCGATGCTGGATGAGGCGACTGCCGCCGCCGAGGCCATGGCGATGTGTCATGACCTTAAGGGTCCCCAGGGTATTCAAGGCGGAGTATCCTTCTTTGTCTCGGAGAGTTGCCATCCCCAGACCATCTCCTTGCTCCGCACCCGCACGGAACCGCTGGGCATCGTATTGATCGTCGGCAGTGAAGATCAGATCCCGACATCGGGTCTCTGTGGTGGAATCCTCCAGTATCCGGCCACGGATGGAGCGATCATCGACCCGACTTCATCGATTGAGAAAATCCATGCCGCCGGCGGTCTCGCCGTGGTCGCCTCGGATCCACTGGCCCTGGTCCTCCTGAAGCCTCCTGGTGAGTTCGGTGCCGACATCGTCGTTGGTTCCTCTCAGCGCTTCGGTGTCCCTATGGGATACGGAGGCCCTCATGCCGCATTCCTAGCTGTCCGTGACGAGTTCAAGCGCCGCCTGCCGGGCCGCTTGGTTGGAGTCTCCCGTGATGCCGATGGCAATCCCGCCTATCGCCTCACGCTCCAGACCCGCGAGCAGCATATCCGCCGCGAGAAAGCCACGAGCAACATCTGCACCGCCCAGGTTCTGCTTGCTGTCATCGCCTCCATGTTTGCCGTTTACCATGGTCCGAAGGGGCTTCGGGAGATCGCCGAGAAGATCCATCTCCATGCCCTCAAGCTGGCCTCACTACTTGCCAAGAACGGCTGGTCCGTCAGCAACGCCCCCTTCTTCGACACTGTCCGGGTAAACATGACCTCTGCCGAATCCTCTTCACTCTGTTCCCGCGCGGAGAAAGCCGGTATCAATCTCAGGTTCCTTGGCGACACGGCCGTGTCCGTTTCTCTCGATGAGACTTCCGGTTCCATTGATGGGTTGATCGAACTTTTTGGCAAGGGGCCCGGCAATGTGGTGAATGATCCACTCTCCTGGCAGACTCCCGATGCTCTCCGACGCACCTCGGACTATCTGACTCATCCGGTCTTCAATACACACCACACCGAGACCGAGATGCTCCGCTATATGCGCCGCCTCGAGGCCAAGGATCTCTCTCTCACCACTTCGATGATCCCACTCGGATCATGCACCATGAAGCTGAACGCGACTTCCGAGATGCTCCCTGTCACCTGGGAGACGATAGGAGGCCTTCACCCCTTCGTCCCGATAGAACAGGCCAAGGGTTATCAAGTCATCTTTGAGCAACTTGAGCGGTGGCTTGCCGAGATCACCGGCTTCCATGCCGTCTCTCTCCAGCCGAACGCAGGTTCCCAGGGAGAATACGCCGGACTGCTCGTGATCCGTGCCTATCACCGTTCACGAGGCGATATGAACCGTATTGTCTGCCTCATCCCTGTTTCCGCTCATGGGACCAATCCAGCCAGCGCCGCTATGGTCGGCATGGAGATCGTGGGAGTCGCCTGCGATGCCGATGGGAATGTCGATGTGGACGACCTCCGCGCCAAGATAGAGATTCATCGCGACCGTCTCTCAGCCCTCATGGTCACCTATCCCTCGACCCACGGCGTCTTCGAGTCCCGGATCAAGGAGATCTGTTCGATGATCCATGAGGCGGGAGGTCAGGTCTACATGGACGGAGCAAACATGAACGCCCAGGTCGGACTCTGCAGTCCTGGTGACATCGGGGCGGATGTCTGTCATCTGAACCTTCACAAGACCTTCTGCATCCCCCATGGAGGGGGCGGTCCAGGAGTGGGTCCGATTGGCGTGGCTAAGCATCTCTCTCCATTCCTGCCCGGACATTCCGTGATCCCGACCGGCGGTTCCCAAGCCGTCTCCGAGGTCAGCGCCGCGCCATGGGGCAGTGCCAGCATTTGCGTCATCAGCTGGATGTATCTTCGCATGATGGGCCCAGACGGACTGGCAGCAGCCAGCGCCATTGCCATCCTGAATGCAAACTACATGGCCAAGCGGATCGAGTCCTATTTCCCAGTCCTCTACAAGGGCGCCAACGGCACGGTCGCCCACGAGTGCATCCTAGATCTCCGCGAGTGGAAGGCCCGAGCTGGTATCGAGGTCGAGGATGTGGCGAAGCGCCTCATCGACTATGGCTTCCATGCACCGACCATGAGCTGGCCCGTTGCTGGAACCCTCATGATTGAGCCGACCGAGAGCGAATCGAAAGAAGAACTCGACCGCTTCTGCGATGCCATGATAGCGATTCATGGGGAACTCACGGCCATCGAACGGGGTGAGCTCGACAAGGCCGATAATCCTCTGAAGCGGGCTCCCCACACGGCTCTTACCGTTACCTCCGACGAGTGGAATAGACCCTATTCACGCGCGCAGGCCGCTTATCCTGTAGCATGGCTCAAGAAACATAAGTTCTGGCCCTCAGTCTCGCGTGTTGACAATGTGTACGGCGATCGGAATATTTTCTGCAGTTGCTTGCCGGTTCAGGAGGACTAGTCCCCCCTGAGACGCCATTCAGCATTTATTTTTAAGGGCAGTTAGCTCAGCGGTAGAGCGGCTCGCTTACACCGAGTTGGTCGGGGGTTCGATCCCCTCACTGCCCACCATTTTTTAACTGGAATATTCCGAGGAAATCCAGGCAAGCGCCTCGTCTCGAGAGTTGAGAGTGCCCTCAAGTTGAAGGGTTTGAATGGCCTGGAGGATTTCCGCGAATTTCTTGCCCGGTTTCCAACCAAGTCCGATCAGGTCGTCGCCGTTGAGAAGGGGTGAGGGAATAAGCGGCTGATTGGCGAACTCCTCACGCCTGGCAATCAGTAACGCATGGTTGTCGAGCATTCCGTGGCTGGCCAGACAGTCGACGCGGTGGAGTTCGAGTTCATCGTCAAACGTAGGACGGGCCATCATGCGCTTGAGCGTGGCAACGCGCATGTTCGGGACATCCTTGAAGCTCATGTGGAGTCTGACCGCCGGAATCACGTCATCGATGATCTCATTGGAGAAGCGTAGCCGCTTCATGATCCGAATACTCATCTCGGCGCTGACGCCCTCATGTCCATTGAAGCGGATGCGGCCGGTCTCATCGACAAACCGTGTCGGGGGTTTACCCAAGTCGTGGAAGAGCACCGAGAGCACAAGAGGCAGTGAGACAGTCGGCGGTAGAAGGGAAATCATCAGTCGCGTATGGACAAAGACATCCCCCTCGGGATGGAAGTCCGGCGGTTGATCGCAACCCTTCAGTGTCTCCATCTCGGGCAGGATCATCCTGAGTAGGCCGCTTTCATCCAGCAGGTCGAATCCTCGAAGCCGGTTCGGTGAGAGGAGGATCTTGCAGAACTCGTCACGGATCCGTTCGGCGCTGACGGCATGAATCTCAGGGGTCCACTGCAGCACTGCACTCCAGGTTGGGGGATCGATGGCGAAACCTAGGGTTGTTGCAAAACGCACGGCTCTCAGTAGACGGAGCTTGTCCTCGGCAAAGCGCTCGGAAGGATTCCCAATCGCCCGGATAAGGCGCTTCTTCAGATCCTCGCGTCCCCCTACAAAATCCAGGGTTTCTTCGCCGATCGGATCGTAGAAGAGACCGTTAATCGTGAAATCGCGCCGACTGGCATCCCCCTTGGCATCCGTGTAATGGACGCTCTCGGGATGCCTGCCATCATGGTAGGTGCCGTCTCCACGGAAGGTGGCTACCTGGATCTCGGCCCCTGCCTCCAGCACGACAATCACACCGAACTGTGCACCGACGGGGACAGTCCTGGGAAAGAGTGCCTCCACTTGCTCGGGTCGGGCGCTCGTGGCCACATCGTAGTCATGAGGTTCCAAGCCGAGGAGGCGATCCCGAACACAGCCCCCAGCATAGAGTGCCTCGAAGCCCTTGGCGCGAAGCTTCTCCACGATGGATCGTGCGGCGGCTTCACTCATGACAATATCGTGCCTCTTTTCCAATACTTGGGGCAAGACGGGAAGAAACTCACAGGGATGAAGGGGATAAAAGGGATATGACTAAAAGAGCGAAGATTTTCGGCATCTTTAAAGAATCCCCTTCATCTCCTTTATCCCTGTAAATCTATTTAGCTGAGATGGAGCGTCTGAGGGCGTCGCCTATTGAATAGAGTGCGAGCAGTGTTGTCAGCAGGGCCAATGAGGGGAAGAGAATCATCCACCAGGCTCCCTTGAGGGGATTGATGGATGAGGCACCCTCGGCGAGCAGGGAGCCCCAGCTGGATTGTGGAGCTTGGACTCCGAGACCTAGGAAACTCAGGAAGGCCTCGTCGATAATGACAGAGGGTATGGCTAGGGTGAGATAGACAAGGATGATGCCGGCAAGATTGGGAAGGAGGTGCCTCCAGAGAATCGTCCAATAGCCCTCTCCCAGAACGCGCGCCGCGGCCACATAAGAGCGCTCTCTCAGGGTGAGGGTCTGGCCCCGTACGATCCGAGCCATCGTAAGCCATTCAATGATCCCTAGGCTCAGGATTAGGATGACTAGGCGCGATGAGGCGACCAGGCAGTCCCAGCCATGGTTACTTGCAGCCAACTGAAGACGCTCATTGAATGCATTGATAAAGATCAGGATGAAAATCAGGCGTGGAACCGAATAGAGAATATCGACCAAGCGCATCATGGAGTTATCAACGCCCCGGCTTGAAGACCCTGCGATAAGGCCGTAGGAGGTGCCGATGATCAGACTGATGCCAGCGCCACAGATGCCGACAAGTAGCGAGATCCGTCCCCCTTCAAGTATCCGCAGGAGAAGATCACGGCCATTTAGGTCGGTTCCACAGATGTGGGTAGCACTGGGTGCTGCATAGGTCTCCGTCCCTGGCAGTGCGAAGGAGTGAGGGAAAAGAAAGGGACCGACAAGAACCGCAAGGATCATTCCGCAGAGAACTATCGCCGGAAGCCTTGCCGATCTGGGGAGTGAGAGAATCATGATTCCTGGATCCTCCGGTCCAGCAGGCGGTAGGAGAGATCGACCAGTAAATTGAAGATCACCAGAAGTACGCAATAGACGATGACCACGCCTCCAAGCAGAAATCCATCGCGGTTCAGGATGGAGTTCACGAAGAAGCCCCCCGCACCGGGAATGTGAAAGATCGTCTCCACGACGATCGAACCAGTAAGCAGGTTGGCTGCCAGGGGGCCGAGGTAGGAGATCACGGGCAGGATCGCCACGCGCAGGGCATGACGATAGACTACGGCACGTTCGGAGAGCCCCTTCGCCCGGGCAGTGCGAACGAAATCCTCGACCAATGTCTCCCTGAGGCTGTCGTGTAGCAATCGGGCGATCACGGCGGCATAGGGAATCGCGAGGGTCACCGCCGGGAGGATCAACTGCATTGGTGATCCCCAGCCACCCACGGGCAACCAGGAGAGCTTGATCGCGAAGATCAGGATCAAGAGGGGGCCTAGCACGAAGGAGGGCAGGGAAATCGCCAGCAGCGTCATCGCAAGTGCACCCCCTTCCACAAGGGTTCCCGGACGCGCGGCGGCGAAGGCTCCGAGCCAGACACCGGTTGTAACGGCAATCAGCAGGGCTGCGGCACCAAGTGTCAGCGTGACAGGAAGGGTCTGGGCCAAAATCTCGTTGACCGAGCGGTTGCGATACTTGGTGGAGAGGCGCAGATCGCCATGGATCAGATCTTTCAGATAGCCCGTGTATTGACCCAGAATCGGACCATCCAGCTTGTACTTCGCCAGAAGCTGCTTCTCGATTGCTGGCGGCAGTTTCCGTTCCGAATCAAAGGGTCCTCCCGGTGAGAGACGGATCAGGAAAAAGGTAATCGTCACCACGCAGAACAACACCACGGGAAGTGAGGCGATGCGGCGGATCATGATGCCGAAAGGATGAAGGCAGAATGATGAATTATGAAGGAAAAGCCGCCAAAGCGGCTTCAATCCATAAAAACTCTCTGCGCCTCCGCGCCTCTGCGCGATACAACTGTATTTATTCTGTCGGAACCGCTGCGGCGACGATCTCGGCGAAGCTGCGAGGATCGAGGCTAGCCCCTCCCACAAGCGCACCGTCGATGTCGGGCTGGAAGAGGAGTTCGCGAGCGTTGTCCGCCGTGACGCTTCCCCCATAGAGGATGCGGGTTTTTGCAGCGATCTCCGGGCCTGAGACCGTTGCCAGATAGTCCCGGATAAACTGATGGGCCTCCTGGGCCTGTGCCGGAGTGGCTGTGAGGCCTGTGCCGATCGCCCAGACGGGCTCGTAGGCGATGACAATCTCCTCGAGTTGATCCGTGGTCAAACCAGTCAAGGCTCCGCGGAGTTGGGCTTCCAGAATGGCCTTTTCCTGACCGGCTTGGCGCTCCTCAAGGGTCTCGCCGACGCAGAGGATGGGGCGAAGTTCGGAAGCAAGTGCAGTCACGACCTTGCGATGTACAAGTTCGTCTGTCTCACCGAAGAGACGGCGTCGCTCACTGTGGCCAACCAGGACATAGCGAACGAAGAGGTCGCGCAGCATGGTGGCCGATATCTCGCCTGTGTAGGCCCCTTTGACCTCCGGAGACATATTCTGTGCGCCGAGGCGGATCTTCTGGGTGCCACCCAGGATTTCGGAGGCCTTCGCAAGGGCCGTGAAGGGAGGGATGATAGCGATGTCGACGTTATCGATTCCCTCCGTTTCCAGGCGAAATACCTCAAGGTAGGGGGAGACCTCCGAGGAGGTCATATTCATTTTCCAATTACCGGCGACGAATTTTTTGCGTGGGATTGCCATGATGGATTTGAAGATTAGGCCTTCTCGTTGAGGGAGGCAACGCCCGGCAGGATTTTACCTTCGAGGAGTTCCAGTGAGGCTCCGCCCCCCGTGGAGGCATGGGTGACCTTGTCGATGACGCCGAACTTCTTCGCAGCTGTCGCGGTGTCGCCGCCTCCGACGATGGTCACAGCGCCCGATGCCGTGGCTGCCGCAACGGCTTCAGCCATGGCCTTGGTGCCCTCTGCAAAGATATCGAACTCGAAGACGCCACACGGACCGTTCCAGACGATTGTCTTCGCGGAGGCGATTACCTTCGCAAAGAGTTCGCGGGTCTTCGGGCCGCAGTCAAAGCCCTCCCAGCCGTCGGGAATGCCGCTCTCGACAGTGGCTGATCCCAGATTGGAGTCGGGGGAGAACTTGTCCCCCGTGATGAAATCCACGGGCAGGTGAATGCGGACCCCCTTTTCCTTGGCCTTGGCGACAAGTTCGGAAACGATCTCGGCACCGGCCGGATCATAGAGGCTGTTGCCGATCTGCATACCGTTGAGAACCTTGAGGAAGGTGTAGGCCATGCCGCCGCCAATGATGATGTCGTCCGCCTTATCGATGAGGCTTCGGATAAGCGGGATCTTGTCGGCGATTTTGGCGCCGCCGAGGATTGCAAGGAGAGGACGCTGCGGATTCTCAAGGACGGTGGCAAATGCGGCCAACTCCTTCTCGACAAGGAAACCGGCGACCTTATCGGGAAGATCGACGCCGGTAACGCTGGAGTGGGCGCGGTGGGAGGTGCCGAAGGCGTCGTTGACGTAAACATCGGCAAGCTTGCTCAGGCTGGCACGGAAGGCTGCCACTTTCGCTGGATCAGCCTTCACGCTGTTTCCTTCGGCGTCCTTGGCCTTGCCCTCCTCCTCGATATGGAAGCGGACGTTCTCGAGCAGAATGACTTCACCCGGCTTGAGCGCGGCACATTCGGCTTCAACTTCGGCTCCGACGCAGTTGTTAAGGAACTTCACGGGCTTGCCTAGCAGTTCCTGGAGCTTCTCGGCGACGGGCTTGAGCGTGTATTTGGCAACCTGCTCACCGTTCGGGCGTCCTAGATGGCTGGCAAGCACGACGGAGGCACCTTGATCGAGAGCGTACTGGATGGTTGGGAGAGCCGCAGTGATACGCTGGGTATTGGTGATCTCTCCGGTCTGCTTGTCCTGCGGGACGTTGAAATCGACGCGAATGAAGACGCGTTTGTCTGTGAGGTTGAGGTCCTTGATGGTTTTCTTTGCCATAGTGGTAGTGAAGGTGAGGTTGGTTGAAAAATTGGTTTTAAATTTTATAAAGAAAGAGGGCAGGAAAGTCAGGAACGAGCCTGCTTTTCCTGCCCTCGTGAATGGTTTTGCTTTTAGGCGCTGATCTTCTTGAGCAGGTCGACGCAGCGGTTGGAATAACCCCACTCGTTGTCGTACCAGGAAACGAGCTTGAAGAACTTGTCGTTCAGTTCCATGCCGGAGCCTGCGTCGAAAATGCTGGAGCGGGTGTCGTGGATGAAGTCGCTGGAGACAACCTCGTCCTCGGTGTAGCCAAGGATACCCTTGAGGTAGGTCTCGCTGGCCTTCTTCATGGCCTCGCAGATCTCCTTGTAGCTGGTGGACTTGGTGGTCTTGACAGTGAGATCGACGACGGAAACGGTCGGCGTCGGAACACGGAACGACATGCCGGAGAGCTTGCCTTTCACCTCAGGGCAGACAAGGCCAACGGCCTTTGCTGCTCCAGTCGTGGAGGGGATGATGTTGATGGCTGCGGAGCGGCCGCCCTTCCAGTCCTTCTTGGAAGGACCATCGACGGTCTTCTGGGTGGCGGTGTAGCTGTGCACGGTGGTCATGAGACCCTCCTCGATGCCGAATCCTTCCTTCAGGAGGACATGGACGACGGGAGCGAGACAGTTGGTGGTACAGCTGGCGTTGGAGATGATGTGGTGCTTGGAGATATCGAGTTTGTCATCGTTGACGCCCATGACGACGGTGATGTCCTCGTTCTTTCCGGGAGCGGAGATGAGCACTTTCTTGGCACCCGCGGTGATGTGGCCCTTGGCCTTCTCGCCCTCGGTGAAGAGGCCGGTCGACTCAATGACGATGTCGACGTTGAGATCCTTCCAAGGCAGAGCTGCAGGGCCTTCCTTAACGGCGAGGCACTTGATCTTGTGACCATTGACCACCAGCGTGTCGTCTTCGGCAACCTCGGGAGAGGATTTTTCGCTGTGCACCTCACCCTTGAAGAGACCCTGCGTGGAGTCGTACTTCACGAGGTAGGCGAGATTGTCGGCTGGAACGAGGTCGTTGACGGCGACGACTTTGTATCCTTTCTCAAGGAGTCCCTGTTCGACGATGGCACGGAAGACAAGGCGGCCGATGCGGCCGAACCCGTTGATGGCAATATTAGGCATGATGTTTGAGTTGGGTTGCCGGCGTTAGGGGTCGCTCGGGAAGGCAAAGTGTTAAAAGATGGGGGTTTCTCCGTCAATTTTAAACGGAACAGCCGGAGTCGCGGGAAGGTTCAAAACCTGTTTCTTCATCCCGATCAAGCTCAAGCGCCCGGATGATCGCCTCGATAGTCTGCTCGTGAGGAAGGCCCGTGGCATCGATTTGAATGTCGGCTGTGGCCTCGTAGATGGGGACTCGCGACTCCAGAAGCGCATTGAATGCGCCTCGTGGATTTTCCACATTCAGCAGTGGGCGTTTGCGGTTGCGGCTTGCGCGTTCAAAGAGGGTCTCCGGATCGGCATGTAGCCAGACAATCCTTCCGATACGATGCAGAAGCGCCCTGTTCTCTTCACGCAGAATGGCTCCACCGCCGGTTGCGAGAACGATATCCTTGGCGTGGACAAGCTCCCTAAGCTCGGCACTCTCCCGTTCACGGAAGCGCTCCTCTCCCTCTTCGGCAAAGAGCTCGCTGATGCTTATGCCTTGGGCTCGGGCAACGATCAGGTCGTCGCTGTCGAGGAATCCGTAATTCATGCGTTTTGCCAGACGACGCCCGATGCTGCTCTTTCCGCATCCCATGAAACCGATCAGGACGATGTTTGAATTCATGGGGTAAAGGTACTCGTCCGTCTGGAAAAAGAACATCTTCGAAGACGCTGTTCCCTCACCGAAGCGGGTTGATTGAAACGTCTCTCGTGAATACGCTTCCCGGATGAGTTCCAAAAAAACGAAGTCATCCAAACCCTCGGCCGCGACCAAGTCGTCACCTCTGGTGGGTGTCGTGATGGGGAGCAAGAGCGATTGGGAAACGATGGGTCACGCCGTGGCGCTCCTTGAGGAGTTCGGCGTCCCGTGCGAATACCGTGTCGTTTCCGCACACCGCATGCCTGAGGCCATGGCGACCTATGCCAAGGAAGCCGAGGCTAGGGGACTTCATGCAATCATCGCGGGCGCTGGTGGTGCAGCCCACCTTCCCGGCATGATCGCGGCTCAGACAACTGTGCCCGTACTCGGCGTCCCTGTGAAGAGCCGCACCATGGAAGGATTTGATTCTCTGCTTTCGATCGTCCAGATGCCGGCCGGTATTCCTGTCGCCACATTTGCCATCGGCGAGGCCGGGGCCAAGAATGCAGCGCTCTTTGCGATCGCCCAATTGGCCCTGCTCCATCAGGGGCTTTCTGCGAAGCTTGCCGCATTCCGGAAAAACCAGACCAAGGCTGCCGAAGAGAGTGTCCTTAAGGCGCCCAAGAAACTTCGCTTGAAACGCTAAGTAACTAATATTTCAGGATTTTTCAATGTGAGTGCCCGGATTGTTCATGGAGGGGAGGGGATCCGTGATTCCGTGGAACTCTTGCGGCAAGGGGGCGTTGTGGGGCTACCCACCGAGACGGTCTACGGACTGGCTGGCAATGCCTTTGATCCGATGGCGATTGCCCGGATATTCGAGGCCAAGGGACGCCCGCTTTCCGATCCTCTGATTGTTCACATCCCAGAAATGGGTTGGCTTGCGCGAGTTGTCCGATTTTCTTCAGACGAACAGAGAAATCTTGTGGAGAGATTGGCGGCGAACTTCTGGCCTGGTCCACTGACTCTTTTGCTGCCCAGGCGACCCGAGGTTCCGGATCTGGTTACTGCCGGATCGGAGTTCGTAGCGGTCCGGGTGACATCTCATCCACTCTTTCAGGAGGTGCTCCGAGGCATCAGCTCTCCGCTTGCTGCCCCCAGCGCCAATCGATTCGGTCGAATTAGCCCGACGAGCGCAATGGATGTCCAATTAGAACTAGGTAAATCCATTAATCTGATCCTAGATGGAGGTTGCTGTGAGCATGGTTTGGAATCTACGATCGTGGCTCTCAGGGAAGGTGGATTGGAAATCCTGAGGCCAGGTCCTATTACGGGTGACCAACTGAAGAAATATGGACATGTTCTCACGCCAAATGGGATTGTGAATACTCCGGGAAGTCTTCCGGGGCATTATGCCCCTAAAAAAGAGCTTCATATCATAGAGTCGGACATCCATGGATTTATTCCCAGAGCCAATTCCGGTTATCTTTCCTTTACCACCCCCTCACCCGAGATTCGAGAGCGATTTTCGCAGGTGGAAGTCCTGAGTCCTTTGGGGGATCTCCGCGAAGCAGCAGCCAATTTCTATGGAGCTCTTAGGAGACTAGACAATAGTAAAGCGGACATTATCTATGCCATGCGACTACCCGAAGAGGGGATCGGTTTGGCCGTTATGGATCGTTTGAAACGTGCCAGTTTTGGATCTCAGCACTCATCCCAATCCCATTAGAACCCAGCACGCATGAAAGGGGATCATTTAAAAAATGAGGGATTGAATACCAAGGCCGCCGGGGTCGTCGCCGGTGCGGTCATGCTAAGCCGGGTTCTGGGGTTGGGCCGTGAGTTGATCTTTGCCGGACTCTTCGGTGCGGGACGAGGCATGGATGCCTTTCTGACTGCATTTCGGGCTCCTAACTTACTGCGGGATCTCTTTGCAGAAGGGGCGCTTTCTACGGCATTTGTGACCGTGTTTTCGCAGAGGATCGCCACGGAGGGCGAGGGGTCGGCCTGGAAGCTTGCCTCCAAGATGGCAACTCTAACCACGGTCTTCATGAGTCTGGTTTCCCTGCTCGGGGTGATCTTTGCTGCTCAGTTCATCGGTTTTCTGGCACCGGGCTTCCCTGCGGAAAAGGCCGCCCTGACGATCGAGCTGACGCGGATCATGTATCCCTTCATCCTGATGGTTTCTCTGGCGGCTTTGGTCATGGGGATGCTGAACGCCACCAACCGCTTCACGGTCCCGGCCCTTGCCTCCAGTTTCTTCAATATCGGATCAATCGCGGGAGGCGTGATTTTCGGATGGTGGATCGATCCTCATTTCGGGGAACGTTCCCTGATCGGTCTTGCACTGGGTACGCTGCTCGGAGGGCTTCTTCAACTCGGTGTACAGTTGCCGGGTCTCTACAAAGCAGGGTTCCGGTTTGTCCTGGATTTCAACTGGAGGGATCCGGGTGTACGTCAGATCCTCCTGCTCATGCTCCCGGCCGTGATCGCCGCCAGTGCTGTTCAGATCAACGTCATGGTCAACAGCATCTTTGCCTCCTATCTGGGGAATGGTCCTATCAGCTGGCTCTCCTACGCCTTCCGCCTGATGCAACTGCCGCTGGGTGTCTTCGGCGTGGCCGTGGCGACGGTGACGCTGCCCGTCATCTCAAGGGCTGCGGTCTTGGGGGAGATGGGACGGTTCCGATCGACTCTTGCCAAGGCAATGCGTCTGGCGGTCTTTCTGACCCTGCCTGCCGCCGTGGGACTGATCGTGCTGGCTCAACCGATCATTGCCCTGATCTACCAACGTGGAAAGTTCCTGGATGCCGATACGCTGCATACTGCCGAAGCCCTTCAATACTACGCGATCGGTCTGGTGGGATACTCCTGCATCAAGGTGCTCTCACCAGCCTTCTACGCCATCAATCACAAATGGACTCCGATGATGGTGAGCTTTCTCTCTATCGGGATGAACCTCCTTCTCAACTGGCTCTTTATTTTCCGATTCGGAATGGGTCACCGGGGACTTGCCCTTTCGACAGCCCTCTCGGCCACGATGAATTTCATTTTGCTCTACATCCTCATGACCCGGATTTCCGGCTCACTGGAGACGAAGGCGATGGCTACCACCTTCGGCAGCTGTTTGCTGGCCGCGCTGCCTATCGGCCTTGTCGGTTGGTTGGGACAGCACTGGCTTGCAGGTCTGGGTCATGAACACGTTCTGATCCGTGCCATCGCTTTGCTACTCGTGATCAGCGGTGCGACCCTCCTCTTTCTGCTTTCCAGTTGGGCGCTGAAGATCGAGGGATTTCAGGAATTTCTCGGACTCTTAGCGCGCAAATTACGCCGGAAATCAGCGTAAGCTGTCTTCAGTCCCGATCCACGCTGAACTTTCCGGGGCCGATCAGGAGGAGTGAGAGGAAAACGGAACCGAGTTCGATAGCATGGGAGGCGACTGACCATTTCTCCATGAAATCGCCCGGTGTCGTGTGAAAGTGCATGGTGGTGGCCACGACCATGTTGATCACCAGAAAGAGACAGGCTGGGCGAAAACAGAAGCCTATCAGTAGGAGAAATCCGCCGACGGACTCTGCAAGCGCCGCCATCAGTCCCCAGAAGATCGGATAGGCTGTCACTCCGACGAACTGCATTGACTTGCCAAGCTTGATCCAAAGATCCGGACCTTCCATGAGCTTGGGAAGACCATGAGCCAGGAAGGAGAGTCCTATGAGGATGCGGAGGAGAAGAAGGCCTGTGTCACGGTACTTGCTGAGATAGCGAAAGATCATGGCCATTGGAATGCCTTCCGCAGTCAGCACTCACAAGAAAAAACGTTTCTTGAACGAACTGAGGGATGAAGAGATCTCTGGGAATCTGATTGATGAGGAAGAGCCAACACGATAAATAACAGTTCGCATGAAGATCCTCTCCAGCCTGCTTTCCGCCACCGCCGCGTTCGGTGTTCTACTTCTTGCCGGTTGCGCCAACGGACCGAAGGTCGATCCGCAGATCACTGCGGCCGTTGCTTCCGCCAACGTGAACAAGAGCACCTACGATAAGATCTTCAACGCTCAGACACTCTCCTACGCGGATATCATGAACCTAGTCCACGGCCATGTTCCCTCCCACATCACTGTCGGCTATCTCCGTAGCACTCAGAAAGTCTATGACTTCAGCTATTCCCAGCTTGCCTCACTCAAGGCTGCCGGAGCCAAGCCGCATCTGCTGAATTATCTCACAGAGACCCAGGGCTTCTACGGCAACAATGTGCCACCGAAGCCGGGCAACAAAGTCCCAGGTGATGTGAAGTACAACACCAAGCTGAACCAGGATCAGCAACCCTTCTACTACAATGCTCCTCTGGTCGATGATTGGTATGACTCAGCTTATACCGAGTCTTGCTACAGTCCCTTCTCTTTCGATACCGGCGGCGGAGGTTAGGGTTTGGTCTAGTTCAAGCTTTGGTTGAACAATCTGGGGTCTTCCCATGAGATGAAGAGCCCTGGAGTTCATCAGTTTTTCCTCGGCCGGTGAAGGCCACTCCTTTTTTTAGACAGCGATATCCTTTTCTTGGGATACTTCTGGCCGCTATTGCCGGGATACTCCTAAGTTCCTTTTTTAGCGCCGGATTATGGCTGCTGGCGGTTGTCTGCAGTGTTTGTCTGCTCCTGTTTTTGTTCCGCAGGCAGGGCGGAATGTGTTGGGCGGCGACGCTTGCTGTTTTCGCTCTTCTTCATCTTTGGAACTGGGACTTGTCACCGACGCGCAATCTTACGCCTTACCTTGATTCGATAGGGAACGAAGCAACGGGAAATGAGGTTGCCGTACGGGGTATCATCATTGGAGAGCCAAAAATTAGCCGCTCGGGATCCGCTACGTTCCCGTTGCGACTTGAGGAGTTGAGAGGAATTCAGAATGGGAATCTTCTGACAAAGGCCCCGCTGACAGTGCAAGTACGCTGGGCGGGAAATCAACCCTCTTACGGAGATCGTGTGCTCTTTCAGGGCATACCGGTGAGACCTGCCCCCCCTCGTAATCCCGGAGAGATGGATTATAGGCGATGGCTGGAAAGGCACGGGATCACCATCCGTTTCGAGTTGGATCCCTCGATTCCCGGAACGATCGAATCCAGTGGGCATGGAAATCCCCTCATGGTCTTTGCAATACGAGCGCGCCACCGCATGGAGGAAATCCTCTCGATCGATATGGAGCGAGTATCGGAGGTGAGGGGGGCGATCGAAGGAATCTGTCTCGGTGTCATCGAGCATGCACCGGAGGGATTTACAGATGATTTCCGGTTTACCGGTACCATGCATCTCTTCGCCGTCTCGGGCCTACACGTCGGCATGCTCGCCGTGATTCTCTGGTTCGCACTTAAGGCCGTGCGTATCCCGAGGACTTGGGCCGTGATTCTTACCATTCCGACGCTCTTCTTTTTTGTGCTGGTGACCGGAATGAAAATAGGGAGTATCCGGAGCGCCACCATGGCCTCGATTCTGTTGATAGGGATTACCCTCTTCCGTCGCTCCCCCTTACTGAACACCCTTGCCGCGGCAGCTTTTTTCCAGCTCGCACTGGATACTAACGATCTCTTCTCCGCAGGCTGGCAATTCTCCTACTCGGTGGTCTTCGCGATCATCGTCGCAGCACCGCGCATTGAGGCCTGGCTGATTCGGCTTCACGAGCCTGATCCTTTCCTGCCCGCCAAGCTGATCGGGACGCGCGAGAGGTGGGGATTCCGGGCATGGAATCATGTGTCCGGTCTGGCAGCCGTCTCGGCCTCTGCCTGGATCGGAGCGATCATTCCGACGCTCGCCTATTTCCATCTTATCTCCTTCTCTGCATTCGGAGCCAACCTTCTGGCTGTCCCGCTTGCCTTCCTTGTCATCTCCCTGGGGGCCTTGTCGCTTGTTGCTGGAACGTTTTCCAGCTGGATCGCTGGAGCGTTTAACAATGCCAACTGGCTTGTGACCAAGCTCCTGCTCTTTATCGTTCAAACTAGCGCCCTGATGCCTGGAGGACACTGGTTCGTAGGTGCTTCTGCTCCAGCCTTCCCAATAATGACCATTCTCGATCTGCGAGGAGGCTCCTGCGCGGTGATCAGGGATGGTAGCCAGTTTGTGCTTATCAATGCAGGGAAGAAGAGAGATGCCGTGGCAACTATTCTACCGTGTCTGGAATCTCTGGGGGCGAATTCTATCAGAAGTTGTCTCATCACCAAGCTGGATGCCTCTCATCTCGGGGGCTTGCCGATTGTGAGCAAGGAAATCCCCGTCTCGGAAGTCCTGGTTTCCTCAACGATTTCTCATTCCCAGATTGCAAAGGGCATCCTCTCCTCAGTTCACTCCCATACGGTTTTGCCTGGCAAGCCTATCTCTCTTTCGAAGCGGGTGAGCGCGGAGTTACTGACAACAGGCGACAACGGTCTTCCGGCAATCCGGATCCTGTTGAGCGAATCTCGAATTTTGGTTCTTCCTCTAGCAGATCAGGAACTGATCTCTTCCCTGTCGGTGGTGTCTGATGATTCCCTCCATGCTGATGTGCTTATGATGCCGCTGGGTGGCGCTCAATTAGCCTCCACGCTGGCCCTTATCACAAGGATCGCGCCGAAGGCGGTGATCACACCGGTCGATCCCTTCAAACAAAACGGCGTCCCGAGCGGCGAGTGGGAACGTCTCTTGGCAGAGAAAGGCATCAAGCTTTTCCGTCAGAACAAAAGTGGCGCGCTCTTCATCGAATCCGCCGCAGAGGGAACATCGATCAAGCCGTTTTTGGACAATTCAGATTCGAATCGCTAAGAAAACGAGAGAGAGGAGATCCTCTGTTCGAAGAGATTGTGTCGTGCCGGATCGTAATGATGGCCGATGAAGCCCACCGACTCGGCGCCTCTCACATTCTCTTCCAGGTCATCAATATAGAGCGTCGTCGAGGGATCCACTCCGAACTGGTTTTGGGCCATTTCAAAAATCCGTGGCTCGGGTTTCATAACGCCCGCCTTGTAGGAGTAGATGCCATCCACGAAGAGCGTCGTGAAGAAATCATATTCCTCGAAAATATGATCGTGGTGGATGCATCCGATATTGGAGAGAAGGTAGAGCGGTGTCTTCCCATGCAGCGAGCGGGCCCACTCAAGCATCGGGGTGTTGACCTGAAAGATCCGTGTCCAGAGCTCCATGAAGTGGTCTTCGGGTCCGTCATGGGCAAAGGCCTCTCGGACTACACGAATGAACTCCTCTCTACTGATGGTGCCGGTTTCATGGGCCATCCGGTGCGGGTGAAGTTCCTCGATCGAGGGTGCGGACTCTCTGCCTGTGTGAGAAAGCAAGGCCCTCTCCGCAATGAAGTAGTCGAAGGTCAGCAGAACATTGCCGATGTCGAAGATGATGGCGTTGATTTGAGGCATTGGAAAAAAGGAAAAGAGAGGAATGAAAAAAAGAGCGAGGTTAGGTAAAACTCTTCAGGTTTGCTTGCCCGGCGGTTGCTTCGCATCTGTTACGGCAGGTCTCAGTTTCATCCTTCTTTGCGGGCCTCTTCAAGGACCGTAATCGCCGAATTTCTGGCTCCTTCTGGCGTGCCAGTCTTCCATGCATTGGCTTCCCATGTCTTCCAGACTTGGGCTCCATGGGAGAAGGCATGCCTCACGGCTGCGCCGACGGCCTGGGGCGATGCGGCGGTGCATCCACAGTTTTCGGTCGTCAGGAGCTCCGCGTTGCCCTCCTCCTGTCCCGGAATGACCTGGCTCATGATGAGAGGAGTAGCTGCTGCTAGGCATTCCTGGACCGTGGCGCCCCCTGCCTTGGCCACGACGAGATGGCTCGAGGCCATCCTCTCTGGCAGGTTCTCCATCCATCCCTCGATCTTGATCGGCCGATCGAACGTTGAGGCAATCTTCTGTAGTGCTGCGCGTAGTTCCTCATCCCGGCCGCAGGCGGCAGAGAGTTCGATCCCCTCTACCTCGCCGAGATGCTGTAGGATTTTCGCTGCATTCTTCTGGCCCGGATTCACAAGGAAGAGGACCTTGGGAGTTCTCGAAGGCCCGGGACCCACTCTCTCCCCACGAAGGGTTTCGAAGAGCGCAGGTACGGGGAATCCCGTCACCCGCAGGATATCACGGGAAACACCCGCCTCTTCCATGACCTGGGCGGTAACCTCATTTGGAACAAGAAAGAGATCCGAGTGCCCGCTGTACCAGAGCGAGTTGATGGAGATCGAGTCTGTGACCGCAGTGACGGTGCGGAAGGAACGGTTCACCTTGCCGTACAGATGATCGAGCAGGTGGTTGTATCCAGGGTAGGTCGAGGCGATGACCGCCGGGTTCATTTCTGAGATTCGCTTGCTAAGCAGGCGGGCGCATCGCTTGTAAACAGAGACCCTACCCGGGGCCGTCTTATCCTTGTCTAGAAACTTGTAGAATCCACCCCAGAGTGCCGGGAAGTGGTTAATGAAGAAGAAGTATCCCTTCTGGGCTAGCGTGTAGAGCGGACCGTAGGCCTCGGCGAAGAGATCCCTGACTTCGACCTCCCGCTCGGGATCAAGAGCGCGCAGGGCGATTGCTAGATTCCTAGCGGCTGCATTGTGCCCCTCCCCGAAGGCGGAGGTAAGGATGAGGATCGGGCGTTTCATGGATGATTTGGAAATAGGAGATCGACTCAAAGCCACTTCTTGCTGCGGAAATAGAGGAACATCGACACAGAGATCGAGATCATCACGAGCCAGCAGGCGGGATACCCATAGCGCCATTCGAGTTCAGGCATGTTGTAGGGGCTGTCATGGAAATTCATTCCATAGACTCCGACCAGAAAGGTCAGGGGCATGAAGATTGTGGCAAAAAGCGTCAGCACCCGCATGATTTCATTCGTCCGATAACTCAGGCTGGAATGATAGACATCCATGAGTCCGGAGGTGAGATCGCGATAGTTTTCGATAATGTCGATGATCTGTGTGATGTGTTCGTAGCAGTCGCGCAGAAACACCCGCGTAGTTTCAGTCACCAGTCCATTGTCCTCATGCATCAGGTGACTGAAGACCTCTCTCTGAGGCCAGGCACCCCGTCGCATCTCAAGAAGGACTCTCTTGTAGTAGAAGAGATCCTTCAGGATCTCCCGGCTTGGACTTTCTACCAGAGCCTCTTCGATTACCCCGGTCTCGTCCCCGATCATTTCAAGCACAGGGAAGTAATGGTCAATCACCGTATCGAGCAACGCGTAGGTGAGAAAGTCTGCACCATGCTTCCGTACCAGTGATTCCGGCAGATGAAGGCGCCTACGCACTTCGTGAAAGGAGTCCCTCTTGTCGTTCTGTTGGAAGGTGATGACGGTATTCTTGGTGAAGAAGAGACTCAGTTGCTCCACCTCGACCACTCCCTCCTGATCCTTGGGGGAATAGGCCATGGAGGTTATCAGAAAAATCCCATTATCCAGACTCTCCATCTTCGGACGCTGCGAGGTGAGGATGTCCTCGACGACTAGTGGCCCTAGTTCGAAATGGGCTCCCAGTGCCTTCACGGATTCGACATCTCCAAGCCCGTTGATATCGATCCAATTGTTTTTTTTAGGATCGAGTCGGAGGATCGCATCGGCCACGTCGGCACAGACGCTTTCCTCCACAGAATCCAAATCGTAGGTGCAGAGGGTGATGCTTGGCTTGACTGCTTCACCACGTCCTTGAAGCTCAAGGGCAACGGGCGAGGTGCCGGGTGTCAGATAGACCAGTTTGAGCATGGCTTCAGCAAGTGATGGGATTCATGTGATCGAATCCCGTGGGAAGAAGAGACGACTTCTCGCCCGGAGGCAAGACGACACCGATCGGGGTAAGAAGTACGCCTGATGAGGCGACATTCCAGCGTTGTTGAATGCCGGGCCAGCTTTTGGCTGCTACGGTCAGGAGTAACTCGTAGTCCTCCCCATCGGAAACACCTTCATGAAAGGAGCACCCCCGGTTGAGCGGTAGACCGTCCCATGCCAACCTGAATGAGCATCCGCTCGAATTCGCTAGCTTCGGGAGATCGCTTCCTAGGCCGTCGCTGAGATCCATCATCGCAGTGACTCCCTTTTCTCCACCGAGCCAGCGACCCTCAGCCACGCGGGGTTGGAAGTTGAGATGGCGGCCACTCTTGAAGGATCCGCCCAGTTTTCCCGTGACACAGATCAAATCGCCGGGTCTGGCTCCCGAGCGAAGCTTCAGATTTTGTTTCGGCACGTTCCCGGTTATTGTGACCGAGAGAAAGAGGGGGCCCGGCGAGCGCGCCGTCTCTCCTCCTACCACGGAGACTCCGAACTCCCGGGCAGCCTTCCCGATCCCGCGATAGAGCGAGCGCCATTCTGTGGAACCCCAGTGCGAGGGAGCGGCCACC
The DNA here is from genome assembly GCA_021413925.1 of Verrucomicrobiota bacterium. Lineage (NCBI taxonomy): Bacteria > Pseudomonadati > Verrucomicrobiota > Verrucomicrobiota bacterium. The sequence continues at coordinate 6,629 of JAIOPL010000002.1, read as the reverse complement.
GTGATCAAGGCATGATGAGGAGATCCCCCCATAGCTGCGATGTCGCTGATGGGACGGCAGAGAGCCTTCCATCCTACTTTGTTCCAGGGCGTGCCTTTGAGGAAATGAACTCCCTCCACAAGCGCATCGGTCTTGAGTAGTTCCAGATGCCCGCTTTGATGCGAGGAACTGATGACTGCGCAGTCATCCCCGATGCCAGCCAGCACCTCGGGCCCCGGGGAGGGAAGCTCACGACTGATGACCTTCAGCAACTCATCCTCGGATCGGAGCTGTTGTTTCATCAGGAAATGGCGTCTGGCCAGAGAATCAGGACCACGATGGTCGAGGCATTAAAGGCGGCATGCATCGTGATCGATGCCCAGAGCGATCCGGTTCGCTCGTAGAGCAAGCAGAGGATAATCGCCAGAATCCCAAGGCCTAGGAGAGAGGGGAGGTGGACATGGATCGCGGCGAAGAGTAGCGAGGAAGTCAGCAGGGCAGGCAGTCGGCCACCGTAACTTCTGATCACTCCGTAGAAGTATCCCCGGAAGATCACCTCCTCCGCCACGGGAGCCATGATGACGGCCATGAAGATGACTGCGGCGCGATGCTTGAGATCGGGATGCTCCAGAAAGTATTTCACGATCATCTGGGAGTCGTCCGCGCTTCCGAAGATCTTCTGGACCAGTCCCTGGGCCGCCAGGATCAAGGGATAGGTGATCAGCAACCAGAGAAGGCCTGTGCCAGCAGCCTTTGGCAGGCGCGAGGGCTCCAGTCCGAAGGTCTCGATCGCCGATTTCCCCTGGAATCCGATCACCCCAAAAATCCCCAGTATCAAAGAGGTGTAGACGATCGAATTAGCGACGATGGCCCTGAGAGTGATCGCCTGATCGGACCCGAAGGACTGCCAGATTACGGAGATCATCCAGATCCCAAGAATGGATGCACAGAGAACGTCTGGCAGGCCGAAGGGCTTGGTAGTCAACCGGGCCTGGGCGGAACTGCGATAGGCCAGCCATCCGTAGAATGCGAGTAGGACTAGAAACCCAATTAGCGGAAGCAGGATTACTGAGGGTATATAGGCTTGCATTAGAAAGCGTAGAAGGAGGGGAGCAGGTAGAGGCGTCCACTTTCAAGCTTCATGCCTGCGGCCGAACCAACATTCAGGTCGAGGTGGATGTCGCTTTTTGCCGAGTCCTCGAACAAGCGTAGGAACTGGGCAAGTCCGCGTTTCTTCTCATAGCGCACAACTTCCGCCCCGGGATCGTTGCCCAGAGTTCGGGCTTTCGCATAGGCATCCTCGATGTAGCCGAGCTGATCGACGAGCTTCGCGGCATACGCATCTTTGCCGCTCAGGACCCGACCATCGGCGATGCCATCGCGCAGAGTGACAGCGTCGAGATGGCGCGAGTTGGCAACGATGTTGAGAAAGCGGTCGTAGGTTTGCATCACGAGTCCTTGGAAGTAGCTCTTCTCCTCTTCGGTCAGGTCGCGTGCGCCGTTAAGGGCATCCTTGAACTGGCCGCTCTTGAAGACCACAGACTGGAGGCCGATCTTTCCGAAGAGTTCCTTGTAGTTCAATGTCGAGATGATCACGCCGATGCTGCCGGTGAAGCTGGTGTCGCTGCACATGATCCACGATCCGGCACAGGCGATGTAGTAGGCAGCCGAGGTGCCGATGGAGTTGATGAAGATAACAACCGGTTTCTTGGCGCTAAGCTTGCCGAGGGCATGGTGGATTGTATCTCCCGCGGTGACTTCGCCACCGGGAGAGTCCACGGAAATCACGACGGCCTTCACTTTAGGATCATTAGCAGCCTGCTGAAAGGCCTCCTTCAGATCATCGACCATCGAGTCACCAGAGGTGGAGACCCCATGTCTGTAGGAGATGAGTCCATCGAGCCGGATCACGGCGATCTTGTCGGAGCTGTCATGTCCCTGGACAAGCGTCGTCTCCGCAAATTTCTTTTCGGTCATGGCTTTTGCCGGTCCCGCGCCGCGTGAACCCAGCGCGATCAGCAGCACGAGATTCGCGAACAGACTGAACCCAAGCAGCACGATCAGGAACAGCGGTAGACATCCGGACTTCTTCATGAGTCCAGCAGAGTGGAGGAGCCGACGAAACTTCTCAAGAGAACTCACAGGGGGAGGGGAGTGAACTCACAGGGATGAAGGGGATAAAGGAGATTTCAGGACAGCGAGATACATTCTCTGAGACTATGTAAGATTCTTGCTCCATCCCTTTCATCCCCTTCATCCCTGTGAAACTCTGTTGACTCTTCCTCTTTGTGAATAACTTGGGAACAAGAGCGAAAAAGATGTTCCAGATGACGGCTGGCACAGGAGGGGGCAAGGAGTTATGACTGCTTCCATGTCCAAAGCAGAACTCCGCGCCCGTCTCGACGAGATAGGGGTGCGTCCGAGCAAGATGCTCGGGCAGAATTTCCTACTCGATACGAATCTGGCCCGCGCGATTGTGGCTGATCTTGAACCTTCCGAGGGTGATCATCTCGTGGAGGTTGGGCCCGGTATGGGGGCGCTCACTGTGCACATTCTGGAGTCGCCGGCGCGCAGGATTACCCTGATCGAACGGGATCACCGTCTGGCTGCAGAATTGACCGAGCGGTATGCCGCCGAGATCGCCTCCGGTCGTCTGGAGATCCGTCAGGGTGACGGGGCGAAAACAGACCTCCTCTCTCTCTTCGGTTACGGCCCCGTGAAGATGGTGGGGAATCTCCCTTACAGCGCCTCCACGGCGATCATTGGGCGCTTCACAGAGGCCGCTTCACCCGCTTCCAGACTTGTTCTGATGGTGCAGAGGGAGGTGGCGGATCGTTTGGCTGCGACCCCGGGGCACAAGGATTATGCTGCCCTCACTGTGCAGTTAGGTAGGCGCTGGTCTGTGAGGAAGTTGCGGGTCGTTCCTCCGGATGTTTTCTGGCCGCGACCCGGTGTCGAGTCGGCGGTCATTGCGGTGAATCCCCGTGCAGTTTCCGGGCTTCCGAACTGCGATCCGGAGATCTTTTCCGCACTTGTCCGGAAGGGCTTTTCCTCACGTCGAAAGCAACTCCGATCCCTGCTGGATTTGCCCAAGGGACTCTGGGAGGAGTGGGCTTTTGCCAAGGGTCATCCGCTCACCGCCAGGGCAGAGGATCTTTCTGTGGATGACTGGGCCGATATTGCGTTCTTGCTCACTCATCCGGGCCACGATCACCCCGGTGAAGTCTGCGATGTGGTGGACTCCGATGACCGGATTCTCGATTCCCGACTCCGTAGCGACGTCCATGTGAATAACCTCACGCACAGGGCCGTTCACCTTTGGATCTTCAATGCTCAGGGAGAGCTCTTTCTGCAAAAACGTTCCCCCTGGAAGATCAATCATCCCGACCTCTGGTGCTCCAGTGCGGCAGGACATGTCGATACCGGCGAGACCTACGAAGAGGCGGGACATCGGGAGATGAGAGAGGAGATCGGAGCGGATTGTCCTCTGGTCAAGTTCTGGAAAACCAGCGCCTCAGAGGAGACGGGCAATGAGTTCGTGGAGTTCTTGGTCGGACGCTGTGATGGTCCCTTCCGGTTTGCGCCGGGTGAGGTCGAGACAGGAGCCTTCTTTTCTGTGGAGCAGATTGCCCGCTGGGTGGAGCGAACTCCTCAGGAATTCACCCCTCTCTTCAAGATGGCGGCAGCCAAATTCCTAGGAGAGACAGAGAGTCTCAGGAAGCTCACCTCTGTCGCATAACTGAGACATGATGACTCTTGTTGAGTTCGCTTGATAGAGGAGGCAGAAATTGTATCCATCTATCCTAGAAAGAGATGCAGCATATTAAAGCTTTAGGCACGCCCTTTGCTAAATTATAGATGCTATGTCTAAAATCCTAGGAATCGATTTGGGAACAACCAACTCCTGCATGTCCGTTATGGAAGGTGGAGAGCCGGTTGTTCTGGAAAACTCAGAAGGCGCCCGCACGACCCCCTCGGTTGTTGCTTTCAGCAAGAGTGGCGAGCGTCTTGTCGGCCAGGCCGCCAAGCGTCAGGCCATCACCAACCCACAGAACACCATCTTCTCCGTGAAGCGTTTCATGGGCCGCAAGTACGACGAGTGCCGCGGCGAGCAGGATCGCGTTCCCTACAAGCTGGTGAAGGCCGCCAACGGCGATGCCCATATCCAGGTTGAGATTGACGGCAAGCCCAAGGCTTTCTCCCCTCCGGAGATCTCCGCCATGATCCTTGCCAAGCTCAAGAGCGACGCCGAGGCCAAGCTGGGTGAGAAGATTACCCAGGCGGTCATCACGGTTCCTGCTTATTTCAATGACTCCCAGCGCAACGCTACCAAGGACGCAGGCAAGATCGCCGGTCTCGAGGTCATGCGCATCATCAACGAGCCGACCTCCGCCTCTCTGGCCTACGGCCTCGAGAAGAAGGCTGACGAGAAGATCGCCGTCTACGATCTCGGCGGCGGCACCTTCGACATCTCCTGCTTGGAGCTTGGAGACGGCGTCTTCGAGGTTCGCGGCACCAACGGCGACACCCACCTGGGTGGCGACGACTGGGATCACCGCATCATGGACTGGATCATCGAGGAATTTAAGAAAGAGTCCGGCATCGACCTCACCAAGCAGCCTGACGCCGTCCAGCGTATCAAGGAAGAGGCCGAGAAAGCCAAGATCGCCCTCTCCTCCACCCAGGAGTACGAGATCAATCTCCCCTTTGTCACCGCTGACGCCAGCGGACCGAAGCACATCCAGAAGAAGCTCACTCGTGCCAAGCTCGAGCAGCTCACGGACGATCTCTTCCAGCGCACCATCAAGCCCGTCGAGGATTGCTTGGCCGATGCCAAGTGGAAAAAGGGCGACGTGAACGAGCTCGTTCTTGTCGGCGGCATGACCCGCATGCCCAAGGTCGTCGAGACCGCCCGCAACATGATTGGCAAAGAGCCCCACAAGGGTGTCAACCCCGATGAGGTTGTGGCGATCGGTGCGGCTATTCAGGGCGGCGTGCTTCGCGGCGACGTGAAGGATGTTCTCCTGCTTGACGTGACACCACTCACCCTCGCGATCGAGACAGCTGGAGGCATCGCCACCCCGATGATCCCCCGCAACACCACGATCCCTACCAAAAAGAGCAACGTCTTCTCCACCTACAGCGACAACCAGCCCGGTGTGGAGATCAAGGTTCTCCAGGGAGAGCGCCCGCTCGCCCGTGATAACAAGCAGCTCGGCGTCTTCCATCTTGACGGCATCCCGCCAGCCGCCCGTGGCACACCTCAGATCGAGGTCACCTTCGACATCGATGCGAACGGCATCCTGAACGTCTCTGCCAAGGACCTTGGTTCGGGCAAGGAGCAGAAGATCTCCATCACCGGTTCGAGCGGTCTCAGCAAGGAAGAGATCGAGCGGATGCAGCGCGAGGCCGAGGCCCATGCCGAGGAAGATCTCAAGGCCAAGGAAGGTATCGAGATCCGCAACAACGCCGACACACTCGCCTACCAGTGCGAGAAGCAGCTCACCGATCTCGGTGAGAAGCTCGATGGCGCCAAGAAGAAGGAGATCGAAGACGAGATCGCCAAGGTGCGCGAGGCCCTCAAGGGTAGCGACATCGAGGCTGTTAAGTCCTCCTACGAGGTTCTTCAGACCAAGTTCCAGGAGATTAGCGCCGAGCTCTACAAGAATGCCGCAGCAGCAGGTGCCGGAGCCGGACCTGAAGCCGCAGACGGAGCAGGTGCCGCCTCAGGGCATGCAGCGGAGCCCAAGAAGGACGCGGACGTTGTCGACGCCGAGTTCGAGATGGTCGACGAGGATAAGGGAGAGAAGGCAGACAAGGCAGATAAGGCAGATAAGGGCAAGAAGAAGTAAGTCTCGCCACTCTCCGCAAGAATTTAGCAACAAGCCCTCCCGCAGGTGCGGGCAGGGGCAAACGTTAGAAAACCACAACCATAAGGAAAAACACACCATGGCAGTAAACATCCAACCTCTCGGTGACCGTGTGCTCGTGCAGACGATCGATGAGAAGGAAGTCAAGAAGGGCGGGATCATCATCCCTGACACCGCCAAGGAAAAGCCGACAGAGGCCAAGGTCATTGCCCTCGGCACCGGCAAGCTCGACGAAGACGGCAAGAAGATCGCCTTCACCGTTAAGAAGAACGACACCGTTCTCATCTCCAAGTACGGCGGCACCGAGGTCAAGGTCGACGGCGAGACCTATCTGATCATGCGCGAGGACGATATCCTCGGCATCATCGGCTAATCCACACAATCTAACCAACCAACACACAGAAGAATATTATGGCAGCTAAACAACTCCAGTTCGACGAGGCCGCACGCCACGCACTCCTGCGCGGTGTCGAGAAACTCGCCAAGGCAGTCAAGGCAACGCTTGGGCCCTCGGGTCGCAACGTCATCCTCGACAAGAAATTCGGCAGCCCAACGATCACCAAGGACGGCGTCAGCGTCGCCAAGGAGATCGAGCTTGAGTGCCCGTTCGAGAACATGGGCGCCCAGCTCGTTCGTGAAGTTGCTTCCAAGACCAGCGACATCGCCGGTGACGGAACAACGACCGCGACCGTACTCGCCGAGGCCATCTACAAAGAGGGTCTCAAGAACGTCACCGCCGGTGCCAACCCCACTTCCCTGCAGCGCGGAATCAACAAGGCC